>NZ_QEWA01000030.1:0-96928 GCF_003390775.1 Thermobacillus sp.
TCCGACTGCTCAGAAGCCAATGGCAAAGTCGCCCGACTGGAATGGCATTAAAAGGACTTAGAGGATACTGATACCAGGGATCTGGAGCAGTTCCTGAAGGAAGAAAAACTGAAACCGCTAACAAGGGATTGGCTCTTTTTTCGGTTGTGATCCAGCATCCCCAATAAGGTGCCCACGCTGACTTGACTCAGACGATGCCGGGCTTGCGGTAGCGCGCCGGCCTCGTTTCATGCTATAATAGGCGGGATTATGGAAGCGAGGCGATGGTTCGTGGCGAACGAGACGAAGGACTACAGCCGCTATTTCGATTTCTCGGACGCGAAAATCATCTCCGAAGACGAACACGGCAAGCGGATCCGGATCGGCGGACGCGAAATTTTCATCATGTCCGAACCGAGCTACCGCCGGGAGAAGCAGCGCGGCAAGGAAGAAATCAAGGTGCTGTACGAAGAGGCGGTGCCGGAAGAGCTCCGGACGTTCGGCAAGGGGAAAAAATATATCATCCAAACTTACGGCTGCCAGATGAACGAGCACGACACCGAAGTGATGAAAGGTCTGTTCGAGCATATGGGGTTCGAATGGACGGACGACCGCCGGGAAGCGGACGTCATCCTGCTCAACACGTGCGCCGTGCGGGAGAACGCGGAGGACAAGGTGTTCGGCGAGCTCGGCAACCTGAAATCGCTGAAGCTCGAGAAGCCGGAGCTGATCCTCGGCGTCTGCGGCTGCATGTCGCAGGAAGAGTCCGTCGTAGGGCGCATTCTGCAGAAGCACGCATATGTCGATCTCGTTTTCGGGACCCATAACATTCACCGCCTCCCGATTCTGCTCCGGGACGCATATTTCGGCAAAGAGATGGTCGTCGAAGTGTGGTCGAAGGAAGGCGACATCATCGAGAATCTGCCGAAGAAGCGCGAAGGGATGCGCGCCTGGGTGAACATCATGTACGGCTGCGACAAATTCTGCACGTACTGCATCGTGCCGTACACGCGCGGCAAGGAGCGCAGCCGGCTGCCCGAGGACGTCATCGCGGAAGTGCGCGAACTGGCGCGCCAGGGATACCGGGAGATTACGCTGCTCGGCCAGAACGTCAACGCCTACGGCAAAGATTTCACGGACCGGGACTACCGGTTCGCGGATCTGATGGCCGACCTGTCGAAGATCGACATTCCGCGCATCCGGTTCACGACGAGCCACCCGCGCGATTTCGACGACAAGCTGATCGAAGTGCTCAGCCGAGGCGGCAATCTCGTGGAGCACATCCATCTGCCGGTGCAATCCGGCAGCACGGAGATTCTGAAGCGGATGAGCCGCAAATATACGCGCGAATCGTATCTGGAACTTGTGCGCAAGATCAAGGCCGCCATTCCGGGCGTAGTGCTGACGACGGACATCATCGTCGGCTTCCCGGGCGAGACGGAGGAGCAGTTCGAGGAGACGATGTCGCTCGTCCGCGAAGTCGGCTTCGATTCGGCGTACACGTTCATCTACTCGCCGCGCGCCGGCACGCCGGCCGCCGAGATGGAAGACAACGTGCCGATGGAAGTGAAGAAGGAGCGGCTGATCCGGCTGAACGACCTGGTCGCCGAGCTGAGCAAGCGGAGCAACGAAGCGCTGCGCGGCCGCGTCGTCGAAGTGTTGGTGGAAGGCCGAAGCAAGAGCAACCCGAACGTGTTGTCCGGACGGACGCGCACGAACAAGCTGGTCCACTTCGAGGGACCGCCGGAATGGATCGGTTCGTTCGTCCATGTGCGGGTGACCGATCCGCAGACCTGGTATATCAAGGCGGAACCTGTGCGGCAGGAGACCGGAGCGGTCTCCTGACCGGCTGTCCGCGGCAAGGAGAGATGAAGGAATGGCTGATCACGGCCACGATCATGACCATGCGGGAGGATGCGGCATTCCGAAATTCGATTCGCGGGATCTCGTCATTCGCGCCGACATCATGGCGAAGGCGAAGGAACTGGCCGAGATGATCTACACCTCGGACGAAGTGCAGCATTATCGCAAGGCCGAGGCGCAGATCAAGGCGAGCGAGAAAGTGCAGTCGATCATCGCGCAGATCAAGAAGAAACAGAAGGAGATCGTCGCGTTCGAACGGTTCCAGAATCCGGAGATGGTGAAAAAAATCGAGGCCGAGATCGAGGCGCTGCAGGACGAGCTGGATCAGATGCCGATCGTCGTCGATTTCCAGCAAAGCCAGTCGGATATCAACTATCTGTTGCAGCTGGTCGTGTCGGTCATCCGCGACACCGTCGCGAAGAAGCTGGATGTCGAGGGCGAACCCGCGCCGGCGGCGCCCGCGGACTGCAGCGATTGATCGAAAGGGCAAGGCGCATACAAGGAAGAAAGGCTTCCGTGAAGCGGACATACGTCCCGCGCGGAAGCCTAAGAGGAACGTGCAAGGGACCAAGCCTCCGGCAAGTCTGAACGTCATCAGACGGCCGGAGGTTTGGATTTTTTATGGGGGACTGTCAGGCATCCGCACCGCTGCCCGGGACGCCGGCCGGCCGCGCCGGGTTCCGCAGCCCGCGGGCATGCGGCAGCAGCGCCGCTGCAGCGAAGGCGGCGACGACGGCTTTGACGATGTCGCCGCCGATAAAGGGCGTGAACCCTGCGGCGATCGCGCCGGCGAGGGAAAGATCGTAAACCTTCGCCAGCCACGGCACCCCGGCGAGATAGGACAGGAGCGAACCGCAGCCGATAAAGATGAAAAACAGCGCGAGCGTGAAAAGGGCGCGGTTCCTTCCGTGCAGGCCGGTTTTCAGCAGCTTTCCGGTGCACCAGCCAACCGCCGCGGCGCAGAACGGAAACGCAAGCAGAAATCCGCCGGTCGGACCGAGCACGTAGGAGAGTCCGCCTTGTCCGTGCAGAAGCGGCAGACCAAGGGAAGTCAGCGCGATGACCAGACCGATGCTGAGGAAACCGCCCCGCGCGCCGAGAAACGCTCCGGCCAGCATGACGACGAGATTCTGCAGCGTAATCGGAACGGGCGAGAACGGCAGCGGAACTTTGATCATGCTCATGACGATGAACATGGCGGCGAACAGCGCCGTGTAGACAATGTCGCGAAT
Organism: Thermobacillus sp.; assembly: GCF_003390775.1. Classification (NCBI taxonomy): domain Bacteria; kingdom Bacillati; phylum Bacillota; class Bacilli; order Caryophanales; family Paenibacillaceae; genus Thermobacillus; species Thermobacillus sp. Next base: position 3,075 of record NZ_QEWA01000030.1, read on the forward strand.
CGGAAAATTCATGATTGCAATTTCGCTCCTTGATTGTTAACCTTAATCTGGTCGGGTGGTTAACCAATTGCATTGTAACATGGATGGACTTGCCGGTACAGGGGTTTGATGAAAAAAATGATGCAGGCGGAACATTTTCGGATATGCGGGGCGGACGTGCGGCTGGAGGACGGGCGGCCGCTGCTGCGGGTTGATGTTCTGGAGATCGCGCCTGGTGAATGGCTGCATGTCACCGGGCCGAACGGCAGCGGGAAGAGCACGCTGGCCCGGCTGATCGCGGGCATTCCGGAGATGGCGGCCGGCGGGAAGGCTTATGCCGCCGGCACGATTACCCGCGGCTTCGCGGGGGACCAGCCGCTTCCTTATGTTACGCAGGATCCGGAAGCGGCGATCGCCGGATCGACGCCTTGGGAAGATCTGGCGCTCACCCTCGAAGCGCGGGGGATCGGCGGCGAGGAGGCACTGGCCGAGATCGAGCGTCTGCTGCGCCTGTGCCGCCTGTGGGAACGGCGCGACGTTCCCGTCGAGCAGCTGTCCGGCGGACAGAAGCAGATGCTCGCCGCCGCCGGCTGCATCGCATCGGGGGCGCCGCTCATCGTGTTCGACGAAGCGGCCTCGATGCTGGACAGCGCCGGCAGGGCGCATGTCCTGAGCGGCGCGCGCCGCCTGCGGGAGGCGGGCGCTGCGGTCGTCTGGATCTCCCACGCGGCGGAGGACATCGCGCATGGCGACCGGGTCGTTGGGCTGCTCGACGGGAACATCATCTTCGACGGTCCGGCCGAGTCGTTCTTCCTGCCGGCGGGTGAGGCCGAGAGTCCGTGCGAGCGGCTCGGATGCGAAGCGCCGCATGCCGTCCGGACGGCGCTGGCCTTGAAACGGCGCGGCATTCCGCTCGATCCGCTTCCGCTCACACCGGAAGAGCTGGCGAGGGGGATTGCGGCGCGCGGCGAACTGCCGGACGGGCTCGAGCGGATGCTTGCGGAGCTTGACGGGGATTTGACGAACGATCCGGATCCCGCCTGCGGATCCGCCGGACAGGGCGGCATGGACGGGTCCGGCGGCGGGACGGCCGAAGATTGGCGGATCGACGGGCTGTCGGTGTACGGCGACGGCGGAGCGGCCGTGCTGCGGGATGTTTCGGCCGTCTTCCGCGGCGGACGCATAACGGCCGTCGTCGGACCGAACGGCGCGGGGAAGACGACGCTGCTCGAGACGATGGCGGGCCTGCGCCGCCCGGACGCCGGCGGCGTGACGCTCGGCGGCGTTTCGCTCTGGCAGGGCCGCAGGCCGCGGCGCGACCGGCTGCTGCGGTTAGGCCTGGCGATGCAGCGGTCGGAGTCGGCCTGGTTCGCCGATACGGTGCGCGGCGAGCTGTTCTATGCGATGCGCCCGTATGCGGTGCCGGCGGACGAGCGGCCGGCCCGGGCGGAAGCGGCGCTTGAAAGGACCGGGCTGCAAACGGCCGTCATGGGCCGCGTGCCGTGGACGCTCAGCGGCGGCGAGCAGCGCCGCCTGTCCTGGGCGTGTCTGCTTGCGGCGGGCGCGCCGTGGCTGCTGATGGACGAGCCGACGGCCGGGCTTGACGCCGCCGGCGCGGCCGCGCTGCGCGCCTGGCTGGCGGCCCACCGCGCGAAGGGCGGCGGCGCGGTCATCGCGACGCATGATCTGGACGCGCTGTGGCCGCTCATCGACGATGTCGTCGTCGTCGCCGGCGGCGAAATCCGCGAGGCGGCGCCGGCGTCGGCCTGGGCGCAGGCCGTGCTGGCGGGCGGCAGCGTCATGCCGCCCGAAGCGCTGCCGCAGGCGCTGCGGACGGCCGCGGCGCTGCGGGCGCTGCAGCCTGCGCGGCTGCAGGAAGCCTGCGCGCTTGCGGCCGATGCCGGGCGCATCGGGCCGGACATCGCAGGCTTCGGGCCGCCGGAATCGGCGCCGGCCGAACCGGCCGAACCGGCCGGGCCGGCCCGGGCACGGCCGCCGGCTTCCGCCGCGCAGGGGAAGCCGGCTTCCGCGCTCCAGCGGCGCCTGGCCGGGCTCGATCCACGCGCGCTGTGGGCGGCGTACCTGCTGGCGGCATCGGGCGTCCTCGCGATGGACGGTCCGGCGGACACGGCGGCAAGCCTCGCCGTCGTCTGCGCCCTGATGCTGCCCGTCGGCCGGCTCGTTCGCCCGTACCGCGGCGTGATCGTCTATTATCTCGCGCTCACCGCGGCGCTTGCGCTCCTCACCGGCGCCAGATTCACGCCCGCGTTCAACTTGGACGCCGGCGCCGCGCTCGATACGGTATGGCTGATGATGCGGCTGCTCGCGGTCATGCTGCTCGGCATGCCGCTTCTCGCACTGATCACGCCTTACCGGCTGCAGCAGGCCGTGGAGCGGTTGCTGGCCGCCGTCCGTCTGCCGCAGCGGACGATCTGGGCCGTCGGACTGTCGGTGGCGCTGCTGTTTCGCTTCATTCCGCTCATGGCGGCGGAGTGGAGCCGGTTCGCGCGGATCGGCGTCGCCCGCGGCAAGCATCCGGTGCCGCCGGGACGCATTCCGTTCCGCGCGCTGCCCGCCGTGCTCGTGCCGTTCCTGCTCGCCATGCTGCAGATTGCGGACCGGGTGGCCGTGTCGCTCACGCTGCGCGGCTTTGACAGCGGCAGGCGGGCGGCCGAACGGGCGCTTCCGATCCGGTTCACGCGGCAGGATGCGGCGTTTGTCGCCGCCGCCGGGGCGATCTTCGCGCTGCTGCGGCTGATCGATGCGACGCTTTGACCGTCGCGGCGCTTCCGGGAATGCGGGCGCCGGCATCGCTCCGGCGCCCTCTGCATGCGGACGGTCTTGACGGCTTCTTCAATCCGGATATATAATTAGATAACCTAAATAATAAGTGACCTAATGAATTGGCTGCCGGATGCCTATCCTGACGTATCGTCTGGATGGATGCATGGCGGACTGCAAACTTGCGAAAGGGGGGAACCCGCATGATGCCGGACAAGCGGGAAGAGATTGCTAGGCTGCTCATGGAAACCTTCGCGCATTCCAGACAATGCTTCAAAGGGACGGGCGGCGGAGAGGCGATGCGCCGTCCGGGCGAGCTGATGGTGCTGCACGTCATCCACTCCCGGGACGATGGCCGCGGCGTCACGGTGTCGGAGATCGGCGGATGGCTGCGCGTCACGTCGCCGACAGTGACGCAGCACATCAACCGGCTGGAAGAGCAGGGCCTCGCGGAACGATTCGCGGATTCATCGGACCGCCGGGTTGTACGGATCCGGCTGACCGACCAGGGACGACAATACGTCGAGCGCATGAATCAATCCCGTCTCGAAATGTTCGCCGGGCTGGCGGACTACCTCGGGGAAGAGGAGTGCCTGCATCTCATCCGGACAATGAGGAAAGTGAACGCCTATCTGTCGGAACGGCAGCGGGCGTTCTGGCGGCAATATGAAGCGGCAGCGGGCAGAGAGCCGAACAGACCGGTGCAGGAAACGCCTGACCGGGCGGGCGCGTCCGTTCAGGCCGGGGAGCCTGCACCGGACCTGTCAAGCGCATCCGGCCCGGCTTCGGCGAACGATGCGCCGTCCGGGACCGGAACAACCGACCGGTCCGTCCCGGGACAGACGGCGGAAGAAGGCGGCAATTGACGCCGCGCACAGGGCATCGCGCAACATCCGCATGCCGCCTCACCCGACCGCAAACCCGCTGCAACGACTCTCGCTGGAAAGGTGATCGAACGTGACCGGAATTCTTCGTTATTTCAAGCCGTATCGCCGGCTCGCCGTCCTCGTGCTGCTGCTGGTCCTGCTGCAGTCGCTGTCCGAACTTTATCTGCCTACGCTTATGGCGGACATCGTCAATATCGGCGTGCTGAAAGGGGACACCGCCTACATTATGCGGACGGGCGTCTTCATGCTGCTGACGGCGGCGTTCGGCGTTGCCTGCAATATCGCGGCCAGTTACTTTTCCGCCCGGGCGTCGTCGGGGTTCGGGCGGGATCTGCGCAGCAGGTTGTTCCGGCATGTCAGCGGATTCTCGATGCGGGAGTTTGACCGTTTCGGCGCCGCGTCGCTCATGACGCGCGTGACGAACGACGTGTCGCAGGTCCAGCAGACGCTCATCATGATGCTGCGCATGATGGCGGCTGCGCCGATGATGGCCGTCGGCGGCATGATCATGGCGCTGGCCAAGGACGCGCAATTGGCCATTGTCATCATCGCCGTCATCCCGGTGCTGGCGCTGACGATCTTTGTGATTTCGCGCAAGGCGATGCCGCTCTTCCGGTCGATGCAGGCCCGGCTGGACCGGCTCAATCGGGTGCAGCGCGAAGGCCTGACCGGCGTGCGCGTCATCCGCGCGTTCAACCGAACGGAGCATGAACGGCGGCGGTTCGACGGCGCGAACCGGGAACTGACCGATACGGCTCTCAAGGCCACCCGGCTCATGGCGTTCACGATGCCGGCCATGATGCTGATTGTCAATTTCTCGTCCGTCGCCATCGTCTGGTTCGGCGGCATCCGCATCGACCGGGGTGAACTGATGGTCGGCGATCTGATGGCGTTCATCCAGTACGCGATGATGATTCTGTTCTCGCTGATGATGATGTCGATGCTGTTCGTCATGCTGCCGCGCGCCGCCGTGTCCGCGGGCAGAATCCGGGAAGTGCTGGAGCTTCCCGCATCCGTCCGCGACGCGGATTCCCCCGCGCGCCCCGCACGGCCGGAGCAGGCGGGAGCGGGCGGCCTGATCGAATTCCGGGACGTCACCTTCCGGTACCCCGGCGCCGAGCAGCCGGCGCTCGCGAACATCTCGTTCACCGCGAAGCCGGGAGAGGTGACGGCGATCATCGGCGGCACCGGTTCGGGCAAAACTACGCTGTTCAACCTCATCCTGCGCTTCTATGACGCCGAGAGCGGCAGCGTGCTGGTGGACGGCGTGGACGTGCGGAACTGGCCGCAGGAGATGCTGCGCGCCCGGATCGGTTATGTTCCGCAGCAGGCGATGCTGTTCACGGGCACGATCGCCGACAACATCCGCTGGGGCAAGGAGGACGCTTCCGACGAGGAAGTGCGGCGCGCGGCGGAGACGGCGCAGGCGCTCGAGTTCATCTCAGGTCTGGAAGGCGGGTTCGACGCGCAGGTGGCGCAGGGCGGCAAGAATCTGTCGGGCGGCCAGAAACAGCGTCTGGCCATCGCGCGCGCCCTCGTGCGCAGACCCGGCATCTATCTGTTCGATGACAGCTTCTCGGCGCTCGACTACAAGACGGACGCCGCACTGCGCAAGGCGCTGAGAGCCGAGACGGGGAATGCGGCCGTCCTGATCGTCGCCCAGCGCATCAGCACCGTTGTCGATGCGGATCAGATCATCGTCCTGGACGGCGGCCGGATCGCGGGCATCGGCACGCATGAGCAGCTCCTCAGGGAGAACGAAGTTTATCGGGAAATTGCGGCTACGCAGCTGACGGAGGAGGAGATCGCATGAAAGGGAGCCGCGAATCGCAGACGAATTACCGGCCCCCCGGACCCCGCGGCCCGGGATTCGGCGGCCCGCGGGGCGGATTTCCGGGCTTCGGGATGCCGCCCCAGAAGCCGAAAGATTTCAAGGGAACGGTGAAGCGGCTGACCGGCTATTTGAAGCCGTACTCCGGCCAATTGCTCGCCGTCCTCGTCATGGGCGTGCTCGGGACGGCGTTCTCGATCATCGCGCCGAAGCTGCTGGGCGACATTACAACGAAGCTGTTCGAGGTGGTGACGGCACGCATCGCCGGTGTGCCGGCGGAGGTCGATTACCGCGGCATCGGGAACATCGTTCTGATCCTGTTGGCGCTCTATGCCGTCAGTTCGGTGTTCACCTGGATCCAGCAGTATTGGATGGCCGGAATCGCGCAGAAGACCATCTACACGCTGCGGAAGGAAGTGAACGAGAAGCTGCCCCGGCTGCCGCTCCGCTATTTCGACGCCAGACCGCATGGGGAGACGTTGAGCCGCGTCACGAACGATGTGGACAACATCGGCAACACGCTGCAGCAGAGCCTGATGCAGCTCGTGACGTCGCTCGTGACCATCGCCGGCGTCATCGCCATGATGCTGTACATCAGCCCGCTGCTGACGCTGGTCTGCCTGGTGACGCTGCCGCTTTCCGCGTGGGCGGCGGCCGGCGTCGCGAAGCGTTCGCAGGTCCAGTTCGCGGGTCAGCAGCGTTCGCTCGGCGAACTGAGCGGGCATGTGGAAGAAATGATCGCCGGACACCGCATCGTCAAGGCGTTCGGCCGCGAGGAAGACGCGATGCGCAAGTTCGACGGCATCAACGGCCGTCTGTACGATTCCGGCTGGCGCGCGCAGTTCATCTCCGGCATTCTGATGCCGCTTACCGGCTTTATCGGCAATCTGGGGTATGTCATCATCTGCGTCGTCGGCGGCATTCTCGTGGCCGGATCGCGGATCGCGATCGGCGACGTGCAGGCGTTCATCCAGTATGCGCGGCAGTTCAACATGCCGATTACGCAGCTTGCGGGGATCGCGAACATCATCCAGTCGACCGTCGCCTCGGCCGAGCGTGTATTCGAGCTGCTGGATGAAGCGGAAGAGACGCCGGATGCCGCGGCGGATCAGCCTGCGGCGCAGGACGGACCGCGGGGAGCGGTGGCGTTCCGGAACGTGCGGTTCGGTTATGCGCCGGATGAGCTTCTTTTTGACGATCTGAGCTTCGAGGTGAAGCCCGGCCAGACGGTCGCCATCGTCGGGCCGACCGGAGCGGGCAAGACGACGCTCGTCAATCTGCTCATGCGCTTCTACGACATCCAGGGCGGCTCGATCTCGATCGACGGCCGCGACATCCGCACCATGGAGCGGGGCAGGCTGCGCAGCCTGTTCGGCATGGTGCTGCAGGACACGTGGCTTTTTGGCGGCACGATCCGGGACAACATCGCATTCGGCCGGGAGGATGCAACGGAGGAGGAAATCATCGCGGCCGCGAGAGCCGCGTACGCGGACCGGTTCATCCGGACGCTGCCGGACGGGTATGACACGGTGCTGAACGAGGAAGCGGCCAATCTGTCGCAGGGGCAGAAGCAGCTGCTCACGATCGCGCGGGCGGTGCTGGCCGATCCGGCCATCCTGATCCTGGACGAGGCGACCAGCAACGTCGACACGCGCACGGAATACCAGATCCAGGACGCGATGAACCGCCTCATGCGGGGACGGACCAGCTTCGTCATCGCCCACCGCCTGTCGACGATCCGCGGCGCGGACGTCATTCTCGTCATGAACCGCGGCCGCGTCATCGAGCAGGGCACACACGAGGAACTGCTGGCGAAGGGCGGCTTCTATGCCGAACTGTATTACAGTCAATTCGCCCGGCCGGAAGGGAAACCGGCCGTCTGAGGTTCCCAATAAAAGACGCGGGCCGCGAGGCGGAAGATGCCGCCGCGCAGCCCGCGCTTCATGCATTCAATCAGAACCAACCGGAGCGCAGCACGATGACCAGCAGGATGTAGAGCACCAGAATGACGCCCGTGCTCGTTCTGAAGAAACCGCCGTAACCTCCTGCGTAGCTCATGGATTGCTTCCCTCCTGTTTTTTTATAGTGTGATGCGGGATCACAATTGCAGTCTATGCCTTACCCGGCTGTGCCTTTTGGACGTTTGACCGGCATCAGGATGAATTGCGCGAATGCCCATGCGGGCGGACGCACCCCGGATGATTCCGCCCGGCGCGGGGGTTCGCGGCCGCATAGAATTGTCACACTTTGGTTACAATTCGGATGGACTGTCCGCTGGCGGATCCCCGTGCTTTTCCGCTATAATGCGGTTAGGACAGGGACATGGAACCCGCCGAAACCCCATTAAGTCGGGAGTGTGCGCAAGTGACGGTCACCAATGTGTCGGATATATCCGCCGATCTGTTCATCCTTGGCGTTATTTTTATCCTGCTGATTTTCTCGCTGCTCAGCCTCGGCATTCTCCGCATGTTCCAGCAGCGGTTCCGCGCGGGATGGATTTCGTTTGGCGGAGCCGTGATCAGCGCGGTTGTTTTCTTCCTGATCCTCGATCGCTGGTACGTCTGAATGTCGAAAACGCCATGCCGCCCCCGTCAGACCGGAGCGCACGTTCCGGACGGCGGGGGTTTTCATCTTGAACGCATCCCCGGGCGTCGATTTTGGGCGGGGGGCGCAACCAATCCGGTCCGTCCGCGTCTATAACAGTGTCTATCGAAACAAAAAAGAATGCCGGCTTGAGAAGGAGAAGAAGCATGAGATCGAAACCATTCAAAATTGCAATTGTCCTGTTAACCGTTATCGCATTGATCATTCCATTCGCAACCGCCCGTGCCGACTCGTCGTCAGCCGGGGGATTCAACGTGCTGCAGCTGGCGAAGGACAGCGACATCATGCTGTTCAACGGCGAGGAAATCCGGGCCGCGCAGCCGGTCACGTACAAGGACGGCGCGGCGTATATTCCGCTGAACGGCATCGCTTCGGTGTACGGCTTCACGCTGTACTTTGATGCGAAGACGAAGGAAGCGGTGGCGAAGTCGAACGTCCTGGAACTGAGATTCAAGGCCGACAGCCCGTTCATCAAGGTCAACGGATCGGCCGTGAAAGGCCCCGGACCGGTATTCGCCCAGGAGGGCTACATGATGGTGCCGCTCAGAATGTGGGCGGACCTGACGGACAGCCGCATCAACGTGTCCGGCCGGCAGATTACGCTCAGCTGGAGCATCGCCGTGCCGTCCGCCGCGTTCGAGATCGAAGCCGATGACGAAATCCACGCCGGGCAGACGGTCGTCTTCTACAAGGATCTGGCGAGCCATCCGAACGGACTGCCCATCGTGCAGGACGTCTGGGAAGGGCGTTATGACGTGTTTCCCGAAGCCGGATGGTACACCGTCACGCGCCGGGTGATGGATGCGGCTGGCAACTGGAGCGAACCATACTCGGTTACCGTTGAAGTTCTGCCGCCGAACCTTCCGCCTGTCGCGGATTTCAGGACCGACAAGGAGACCTACCGGATCGGCGAGCACATCGAGTACCGTGATCTCAGCGCGGACGACGAAGACGCGATCGTGCGCCGCACCTGGGTCGGCAACGAGCCGGTCTTCTTCGAATCCGGCGAGAAGCTGGTCGAATTGGAAGTGGAAGACAAGCACGGACTCACGCACCGGGTGTCGAAATTCATCACGGTTACGGATGAAGTGCTGTACACGAAGGAAGAGTACGACAAGCTGTTCACCGATATCGGGGGCAAATACGCATTGTCGGGTTCCGAGGTGCTCGGCTACACGCCGGTGGAGTACACGTTCAAAAGGGAAAACGTGCGGCTCGTGAGGAGCAACAGCCCGGAAGTGCTGCGCGAGACCGGCATCGCCTACGACACGATCCAGACCGGCAAAACGCGGTTCCTGATCTACAACCAGAACGCGATGTCTTACAACGTCAATGTGTATCTCGTCGCCACGAACTTCAACGGAACGGCCGTTGACATCTCGATCGGCGCCCATGGCGCCGGCGGCCCGGACCCGTACTCGACGAACGCGGGCAAGATGTCGACGCTTCGCTATCTGGATGCGGTGAACCGGGGCGTCCAGGCCGGTACGCTGCGCCTGCGGCCGAAAGAATCGGCCGTCCTGCTCGCTGACAAACTGTCCGCCGTGCCGATCAAGCCGAACCAGATTTTCTCCGCCTACGCGGACATTACGTCGAACGATTACGTCCGGTATCGCGTGGTGATCGTGCCGCAAGGCGTCGATCCGCTGCAGGAGCTCGAGAAGCTGCCGATGCTGCCGCGCGACGGCGTCCATGTGCGCGGCTCGTTCGACTACACCGACCGCAGCATCACGATCGAGGAGCAGCTGGGCCAGACGAAGCAGCGCCTCATGTTCGGCGACAACAAGTATGACCCGAACCTGTGGGGCATTGACGACGGCACGGGCAAAAACGAGCTCAACGTCGGGAACTACGGCGTGCTCTACCGGATGAAGGTGAACGTCGCGCCGCGCACGCTGATTTCGCTCAACGCGCGGGGCGGCCACTATACGGGAGCGTTCATCGTCAACGGCAGCGTCGTCGAAGTGACGAAGGGCAGCATCCTGAAGAACCAGGACGAAGCGTGCGTGCTGTATCGGAGCGGCAACCGCGCCGAGACGGTCGAGATCGTGTTCACGCCGGCTTCCGGCAGCAATCTGCCGATCGCCCTCATGTTCGAGCCGCTGCCGGAAGAGCGGACGTAAGGCGCGGCGAGGTCCGCGGGTTTGACGTTAACCGCGTTTTCAGGCATGATGGAAGGTAAGAAAAACGGCTTGCGCCGTACGCCTGACAAGGCGCATCCGTTTTGCGCAAAAAGACAAGATCGATTGATAACCGCCAGGCTTATAAATTCTTGTCTTTGAACAAACCTTCCGGAGGTCAGATCATTGGATACGGATGACATCATTCGGATGATGGCGAGCCAGGGACTGCGCATTACGGACCAGCGGCGGACGCTGGCCAGGCTGTTCGCCGACACGCCCGGTTATCTGTCGCCGAAGGACGTCTATGACTATATGGGCCGCTTCTATTCGGGCCTCAGCTTCGACACCGTCTACCGCAACCTGCGGCTGCTCGACGAGCTGGGCGTGCTCGAACAGGTCGTCTTCGAGGACGGTGTGAAGTTCAAGCTGCATTGCCGCGAGCACGACCATCACCATCATCTGATCTGTCTGCAATGCGGCAAGACGTACCCGCTGACCCATTGTCCGATGGAAGCGACGGACGTTCCCGATGATTTCGTCATCGTGAAGCACAAGTTTGAAGTGTTCGGCTACTGCGGCGACTGCGCGGGCGCCGAGACGGCGGCCGGAAACCGCTGACGGCGGGAGGGTCGGACATGCGAACGCTGCTGAAGGCGGGCATCGTCTTCTACCGCCGCTTCATCTCGCCGCTCAAGCCGCCGACCTGCCGCTTCCACCCGACGTGTTCCGAGTACGCGCTCGAAGCGATCGAAGTGCACGGCGCGCTGCGCGGCAGCTGGCTGGCGATCAAGCGCATCCTGCGTTGTCATCCGTTCCATCCGGGCGGCATCGATCCCGTGCCGCCGCCGGGGAAGCCGCCGGCTTGACAAGAAGTGCCGCGATCCGTTAGGATAATGAACAATCCTTTCCATACCCTTTCCGATGAAGGGATGAGTACGGAGATGCCGCCCATTCCAGAGAGCCGGGGGGCTGCGAACCGGCATGGCGCGGGCTTCGGAAGATGGTCCCGGAGGATTCCGCTTCGAGCGGCGCCGGCTTGAGTCAGCCGGAGGCGGGCCGCAAGGGGCGGACGTGCCCCGCGTTAAGGGAACAGTCTGCGGATGCAGGCGAAAGCGAGCTTCCGGCTGAAATTTTCGGTCGGCCGGGAGGAAATTGGGTGGTACCACGTGAGCGAAGCTCTCGTCCCATGTCGGGCGGGGGCTTTTTTGCATGCATGAGGAAGTTCATGACAGGAGGCAAATGGAATGGCGAACGCGGACAAAACGTTCTATTTGACGACACCGATCTATTACCCCAGCGACAAATTGCATATCGGCCACGCGTACACGACCGTGGCGGGCGACGCGATGGCGCGATACAAGCGGCTGCGCGGCTACCGCGTCCATTTCCTGACGGGAACGGACGAGCACGGGCAGAAGATCGAGCGCCGCGCGCGGGAGCGCGGCATGGAGCCGAAGCCGTTCGTCGACGGCATCGTGGCCGGCATCCAGGAGCTGTGGCGGAAGCTGGACATTTCGTACGATGACTTCATCCGCACGACCGAAGACCGGCACAAGCAGGTGGTCGAGAAAATTTTCGCCCGGCTGGTCGAGCAGGGAGACATCTACAAGGGCGAGTACGAAGGCTGGTACTGTACGCCGTGCGAGTCATTCTTCCTCGAGCGGCAGTTGGTGAACGGCAATTGTCCGGACTGCGGGCGGCCCGTCGAGCTGCTCAAGGAGGAGTGCTACTTCTTCCGGCTGGGCAAATATGTCGACCGGCTCCTGCAGTATTACGAGGAAAACCCGGACTTCATTCAGCCGGAGTCGCGCCGGAACGAGATGATCAACAACTTCATCAAGCCGGGGCTGGAAGATCTGGCCGTCTCGCGGACGACGTTCGACTGGGGCATCAGGGTGCCGGGCGATCCGAAGCACGTCATCTATGTCTGGATCGACGCGCTGACGAACTATATTACGGCGCTCGGCTACGGGTCGGACGACGATTCGCTGTTCAAGACGTTCTGGCCGGCGGATGTCCATCTTGTCGGGAAGGAGATCGTCCGCTTCCATACGATCTACTGGCCGATCATGCTGATGGCGCTTGATCTCCCGCTGCCGAAGAAGGTGTTCGGCCATGGCTGGTTCCAGACGAAGGAAGGGAAGATGTCGAAGTCGAAGGGCAACGTCATCGATCCGGTCGTGCTGATCGAGCGCTACGGGCTCGATGCGCTGCGCTACTGGCTGCTCCGGGATACGCCGTTCGGCTCGGATGGCGTGTTCACGCCGGAAAGCTTCGTCGAACGGACGAACTTCGACCTGGCGAACGACCTCGGCAACCTGCTGAACCGGACCGTCGCGATGATGGAGAAATATACCGGAGGCGTCGTGCCGGCGTACGAGGGGCATGTGACGGCCTACGACGCCTCGCTCGAAGCGGCTGCGCGGGAGGCGATCGAGGCCATGGAGGCGGCGATGGAGAAGATGGAGTTCTCCGTCGCGCTCGCGGCGATCTGGCAGTTCATCGGCCGGACGAACAAATACATCGACGAGACGCAGCCGTGGCTGCTCGCGAAGGACGAGGCTTCGGCGCCGCAGCTGAAGTCGGTGCTGTACCATCTGGCCGAGTCGCTGCGCATCATCTCGATTCTGATCCAGCCGTTCCTGACGCGCGCGCCGAAGGAGATGTGGCGGCAGCTCGGCATCGAGCAGGGGCCGCTGACCGAATGGGATACGGTCAGAACGTTCGGCACGCTGCCCGCCGGCACGCGGGTCGTCAAGGGCGATCCGCTCTTCCCGCGGCTCGATGTCGAAGCGGAGGTGCACTATATCGCTTCCGCGATTACCGGCAAACCGGCGGCTTCGGCGGCGCAGGCCGAAAATGCGAGTGCCAAGGGCGAGCCGGCAGGCGGCGGGGAGAAGGCTTCGTCCGGCAAGCCGGAAATTGTGATCGACGATTTCGCGAAGGTGGAGCTGCGCGTGGCGCAGGTCATCGCCGCCGAGCCGGTCAAAGGCGCCGACAAGCTGCTCAAGCTGCAGCTTGACCTCGGTTCCGAACAGCGCCAGGTCGTGTCCGGCATTGCCCAGCATTACAAGCCGGAAGCGCTCGTCGGCCGCAAAGTCGTCTGCGTGACGAATCTGAAGCCCGTGAAGCTGCGCGGCGAATTGTCGCAAGGCATGATCCTGGCCGCTTCCGAAGGCGGCCGACTGGCGGTCGTGGAAGTGCCGCAGGATATGCCGAACGGCGCTGTTGTAAAATAATGCAAGGTTGGCAAGCAGGCTGCATCCGGCCGTCCTGTCACGGCTGACAGCCTGCTTGCTGCGTATTGACAGCCTGCGGGCGGGCGGATATACTGAGACCGTAATAGTAACGATTACGATTAAGAGAAAAGACCGGGTAGCCGCATGTCGGCAACCTGGTCTGGATGGGAGTGGTTGGAAACATGCATGATGCCGGAAGACGCAGTGTGAAGCGCAAGCGGTATGCCTTGGCGTCCGCCTTGCTGGCGGCGGCGATGTTGCTGGCCGGCTGCGGCGGAGCAGGCGGAGCCGGAGGAAGCGGCGGGAGCGCGGGCGGCGGCGAAAGCGGAGGAAACGGCGGAAGAGGCCTTTCGGATGGCGGGAAACCCGGCGTCGTGACGAGTTTTTACCCGCTGTTTTTCCTCGCTTCCGAAATCGGCGGGGATCGGGTCGACGTCTCGAATCTCGTGCCGGCGGGCGTGGAGCCGCATGACTGGACGCCGAAGAGCCGCGATCTGGTCAACATCTCGCGGGCCGATCTGTTCCTGTACAGCGGCGCCGGCTTCGAAGGATGGACGGACGAGCTGCTCGAAGGCATCGAATCGGACAGCGGCGTGATGATCGTGGAGGCGAGCGAAGGGATCGAGCTGATTCCGCTCGATCCGGAAGCCGAAGCGCACGAGCATGAGGACGAGCATGATCACGGGCACGACGGGTCCGTCGACCCGCATGTCTGGGTCAGCCCGAAATCGATGCTTCGGATGGCGCAGAACGTGCGGGATGCGCTCGCCGCGGTTGATCCGGCGAACGCGGCCGTCTATGAGGAGCACTATGGAACGCTGGCCGGCCGCCTTGAGGCGCTCGACGAAGCGTATGAGCGGGAGCTGTCCGGCCTGCCGCGGCGGGACATCGTTGTCTCCCATCAGGCGTTCGCCTACCTGTGCCGCGATTACGGGCTGAACCAGATCGCCGTGATGGGCCTCACGCCGGAAGCGGAGCCGAAGGCGCAGGACCTGAAGCGGATCGTCAATTTCGTGAAGGAGAACGGCATCCGGTACATTTTCTTCGAGGAGCTTGTCTCGGACCGGCTCGCGCGGACGCTTGCGAACGAAGCGGGCGCCGAGACGCTGGTGCTGAACCCCGTCGAAGGGCTGACGCCCGAGCAGGAAGCTAATGGCGACGATTATGTGACGATTATGGAAATGAATTTGCAAAATCTGAAGAAGGCTTTACAATGAATCTTGAAACAGCCGGCCGTCCAGGCCGGCCTCGCATTCGGAAGAAGGTGACGCGCCGTGCCGACCGGACGGATTCCGGAGGGCCCCGGCTGCCATCAGCCGGTCATTGAACTGTCGGATGTCTCGTTCGCCTATGAGCGGCGTCCGATTATCGAACATCTCCATTTCACCGTGCGGGAGCGGGATTTCGCGCTGCTCGCCGGGCCGAACGGGGCGGGCAAGACGACGCTGCTCAAGCTGATCGTCGGGCTGCTCGAACCGAACGGCGGCGAAGTCCGGCTGTTCGGCGAACCTGCCCGGCGCTTCCGGCAGCGGGAGCGGATCGGCTATGTGCCGCAGAAGAACGCGTTCAATCCGTTGTTTCCCGCGACGGTGCGGGAAGTCGTCCTGTCCGGCATGTACGGGCGGCACAAGCTGTTCCGTCGCCTGACGAAAGCGGATTATCAGAAGGTGGATGACGCGATGCAGGCCCTCGGGATTGAAGATCTGGCCGGCAAGCGGATCGGCATGCTGTCCGGCGGGCAGCAGCAGCGGGTTTTCCTCGCGCGCGCCCTGGTGAACAGCCCGGCGCTGCTCATCCTCGACGAGCCGACGGTCGGCATCGACGCGGAGACGCAGGACAGCTTCTATCATTTGATCCGGCACATGCATCAGCATCACAACATCACGTTTCTGATGGTGTCGCACGACCGGGAGCGATTCCGTTCCTATCTGGATGATGCGCCCGCGGCGGAAGCGGGCAGACTGAAATTCTATGTCCGCCACTCGCACGACCGGGAAGACTGCGTCGAGACGGATCTGACCCACAGCTTGCGCGAATACCGCCGCGCTGCGGAAGAACCGGCGCTCGTCCGCTGACCGGTCCGATACAGGGAGGATGCCCCAACAACGTGGAACTACTCACCATGGATTTCTTTCAGCGCGCGCTGATCGGCGGCGCGCTCATCGCGGCCGCCGGCCCGCTGCTCGGGCTGTTTCTCGTGCTGCGCCGGCTCTCGATGATCGGCGACACGCTTTCGCACGTGTCGGTGGCCGGCGTGGCGGCCGGCTACCTGCTCGGGCTCGGCTCGCCCGCTGCGGGCGGCATGGCCGCGGCGCTGCTGGCGACGCTCGCCATCGAGCGTCTGCGCAAAGCGTACAAGACGTACGCCGAACTGTCGATCGCGATCATGATGGCGGGCGGCATCGCGCTCGCTTCGCTGCTGTTCTCGCTGGACCGGGGATTCGGCGTCAACATCACGAGCTATCTGTTCGGCAGCATCTACACGCTGGACACCGCGGATCTGATCTGGATCGCCGCCGTGACGATTCTCGTGCTGGCTGCGGTCCTCTTGCAGTACAAGGAATGGTTCCTGATGACGTTCGACGAGGACGCCGCCGCGGTGGGCGGGCTGCCGACCCGGACGCTGAACCTGATCATGAGCGTGCTGACCGCCCTCGTCATCAGCGTCTCGATCAAGATCGTCGGCGCGCTGCTCGTCTCCGCGCTGCTGACGATTCCCGCCGCGTGCGGCCTGCTCGCCGCGCGCAGCTTCCGGCAGTCGGTGCTGCTTGCGGTCGGCATCGCCGAAGCGGCGGTGCTCGCCGGTCTGCTCGCCGCGGGCTACTGGAACCTCGCGCCCGGGGGGACGGTCGTGCTGCTGTTGATCGCCGTCCTGCTGGCGCAGCTTGTCATCAAACGAAGGCTCAGTCTATAAGTATTTACAAGGAGGCTCACCCGCCATGGACCTGAACGTCTGGATCGCGCTGGGCGCCGGCTTCGCGTCGTTCATTTCACCGTGCTGCCTGCCGCTGTATCCGTCCTATCTGTCCTATATCACCGGCATTTCGGTAAGCGACCTGAGGGCCGGCGCCCATACGCGCCAGATGCGGGTCAAGATGGCGTCGCACACGCTGTTCTTCCTGCTCGGTTTCTCGCTGCTCTTCTATACGCTCGGATACGGCGTCAACGCGTTTGCCGATTTCTTCCGCGACAACCAGCAGCTCATCCGGCAAATTTCCGCGCTGCTCGTCATCCTGATGGGGCTGTTTCTCGCCGGCATCTTTCAGCCGAAGTTTCTCATGCAGGAGCGGAAACTGAAGTTCGGCGGACCGAAGGCCGGATACCTCGGCTCGTTCATCTTCGGCATCGGCTTTTCCGCCGGCTGGTCGCCGTGCGTCGGGCCGATTCTGACGGCGATTCTCGGGCTGCAGGCTTCGTCGCCCGGCTCCTGGTTCTCGATGACGACGGCGTACGCGGTCGGCTTCGCCATTCCGTTCTTCATCCTTGCCTTCTTCCTCGGTTCGGCGCGGGCGCTGCTCCGCTATTCGAACGCGGTGATGAAGACCGGCGGCGCGCTGCTCGTCGTGCTCGGCATCCTGCTGTTCACGGACCAGATGACGCGCATCACCGTTTATCTGAACAGCATCACGCCGGATTGGCTCAAGGCCAATTTCTGATCCGGACGGCGGCAGGCGGATGACGGACGGTGGCGCATCCCGGTGCGATATGGTACAATGATTACTCGTCCAATACCGTCAGCTTAAGCCGCGGGCGAGTGCGACGGGGAATCAAGGAGGTTGCCGATGGCCACGCCGAGCATGGAAGATTATCTGGAGCGCATCTATCGACTGATCGACGAGAAAGGCTACGCCCGCGTTTCCGACATCGCGGAAGGTCTAGACGTCCACCCGTCGTCTGTCACGAAGATGATCCAGAAACTCGACAAGGACGATTATCTGGTGTACGAGAAATACCGCGGTCTCGTCCTGACGGCCAAAGGCAAGCGGATCGGCAAGCGGCTCGTCGACCGGCACAAGCTGCTGGAGACGTTTCTGGAGCTGATCGGCGTCCGGGAAGAGAACATCTACCAGGACGTGGAAGGCATTGAACATCACCTGAGCTGGGACTCGATCACCTGCATCGAGACGCTCGTCGAATATTTCAAGCGCGATCCGAAGCGGCTGGAAGAGCTGGCCGCCGTAAGACGCGAACTGGAAAACGAATGACCGCATGCGACAAAGCGACCCGCCGACGATCCATCGTCAGCGGGTCGCTTTGCGCATTCGGCGGTTTCAGTGGTATCTCGGCCTGTCCTCGTCATCGTCCCGGCCGCCTTCGATCACCTTGAACGGCGCGGATTTGCGCCGAAACGCGGCGCCGGTCTTCCGCCGTTCGCGCGCGGACGGCCGCGGCGGCCGGTACTCCCGCCGGCTGCGGCCTGGCGGAAACTTGTAGAGCAGGAACACGATGCCGAAGACGACGGCGGGGATGATGAGATCGATCGGCCTGTCAATCAGCATTGCGACGAGGCCGATCGCGGCAAGCGTCAGCAGGATGGCCGACACCGGGGTGAGTCTCCTGCGCATGGGCGTTCCCCCTTCAACTTCACGCATTGACAGCAGCTTGTCCCGGCTGTTCCGAGATCTGGGCGTCAAGCTCGCGCATCCGGTTGAACGATGCAATCGAGACCGCGACCTGATCGTCCGTCGGTTCCTTCGTCGTCAGCAGCTGCAGCCACAACCCGGGATAACCGAGATAGCGGAGCACGGGAATGTCGCGCACCGCGTTCGTCAGCCGCAGCACCTCGTAGGATACGCCGAGCACGACGGGCAGCAGCAGAATGCGGATGTAGATCCGCTCCCAGATGCTGTTCCATTCGAAGATCGGCATCGAGTAGAGGATGACGCCGACGATGACCGACAGCACGATGAAGCTGCTGCCGCACCGGTAATGAAGGCGCGTATATTTCTGCACGTTCTGTACGGTGAGCTCCTCGCCGGCCTCGTAGCAGCTGATCACCTTGTGCTCCGCGCCGTGATACTGGAACAGGCGTTTGATGAGCGGCGTGAACGAGATCGCGTACAGATAGCCGAGCAGGAAAAGGGTTTTGATCAGGCCTTCGATCAGGTTGTGCAGTACGATGTTGTCGAACGATTTGCCGAACAGCAGCTCTTCGACGGCGGCGGGCACGACCGTGAAGGCCAGCTTGCCGAGCGCGAACGAAATGACGCCCGCGACCGCGACGCCGAAGATCATCGACAGGCTCCAGACCGACTCCTTCTTCCCGTCCTCGGCTTTCGTCTCCGCGCCTTCTTCGCCGGCTTCGTCTTCCGCATACTGCTCGATCGAGAAATTGAGGTGTTGCGAGCCCTTGGCGCTGGAGTCAATGAGTCCGACGATGCCCCGGATGAACGGAATCCTGAGCAGCGCCTTGACCCACGGCTTCGTCGTTTTCGGCACTTCGTAGAATACGATTTCGTCGTTTTTCCGGCGGACCGCCGTCACGTTCACATGCTTGCCGGAGAACATGACGCCTTCAATCACGGCCTGGCCGCCGTACAGGGCGGGTTTGTCTTGTGGCAAAGCGCGTTCCACCTTTCCTGATGCCGAATCCGTTAGTGGCATGCAGCATCATTGTACTTGATTCGGGCCGCAATTGCCAACGTCCCGCGAGCGGCGCGGGGCTAGAATGGAAGCACGGATGGCAAGGCATAATATCCATCGCGCGCAAGACGTCTGGAAAGGAGGGTCCGCCCGTGTCAGGCATCTGGCATGAAGCCCTAAGCCGCAGGCGCAAGGGCGGGACGAACGCGTGGGCGCACGCGGCCTCCACCGGCTTCTGGGCCGGCCTGATCTGGGGGCTGTTCCATTGGCTGTGCGAGCTGCTCAAATTCACCTCCGTGCACGCGGGGTATTGGATCGAGCCGTTTTTCCTGCGGGATTTCCTCGTATCGCCGCTTGGACATGCGGCCGGCATCGGATCGTTCATCCTGTTCTCCGTCATCGCGGCGCTTCTGTACCGGGCGCTCTTCATCCGGTTCCGCGGCCCGTGGGCGGGCATCGTCTACGGCACGGCCTGGTGGGCCGCCATCTTCGCGGCGGTTGGGCCGTTCGCCGGGATGACGGAGCCGCTGAACCGGATCGGCTGGAACACGATCTGGACGGAATGGAGCATCCATATGCTGTGGGGACTGTTCATCGGCTACACGATCGCCTTCGAATTTCATGACTCGGCGCACGGCGAACCCGCGACGGCGGGGTGAATGCGGAAAGCCCGGGCGGGAAGGGGCCCGGACTTTCATTTGACGATTGCAATGATAATGATTATCATTCTTGTTAGTGGTGAAGCTTGGCCGCAGGGTGAGCGACCGAATGGAATGGAATCATTTGCTGAAAGTATGGAACCAGTCCTATATCCGGTTGGTCGGCGTCGATTTCCGCAGGTTGGACCGTCTCGCGCCGCCGGAACCCGTCTTGCTGCGGGCGAACCGGTTCATCGTCCACATGCGGGGCCGGGCCGTCCATCGCGTCGGCGATCGGGAATTCCACGCGGACGGCTGCTGCGTGATCCACGCGGGCAGGGGGCAGGCGGTCCATTGCCGGCTGCTTTCCGACGCGGTGGAAATCTGCGGGATCGACTATCAGTGCTGGCCCGCGTTCCCGTACCGGCAGCCGGACGGGGAAATGCCGGACGCCGCGGTCACGTTCGGTTTTCCGCCGCCGAATCCGCTCGCGATCCAGGAGCAGGTGGCAGAGATCCTGAAGGGATGGAGCGACAGGGAACGGCCCATGGTCGCGGGCCTGAACCTGAAGGGGCGGCTGTACCAATTGTTCCACGAAATCATCGAGCAGGCGGAGAGCCACGCCCGGGGAAGCGGGCAGTCCGTCGCCGACCGGATCATCCGCTATATCGAATTGCACCACCACGAGCCGATCAGCGTCGCCGGAATCGCGGAGCGGTTCCATTACAGCGAGCGGCATCTGGCGAAGCTGATCAAGCGCAGGACGGGGTACACGCCGCTCGAATTTCTGACGCGGTGCAGGATCGAGCACGCGAAGCGGCTGCTGCGCACGACGGAATCGTCCGTGAAGGAGATCGCCGAGCGTGTCGGGTACGCCGACATGTTCTATTTCATGCGCCTGTTCAAGCGGCTGACCGGCATGCCGCCGAACCGATACCGGCTCATGGCGCGCGCGATGCCGGACGCCGATCATCCCGTCGCGGAACATCCGGGCGCGGAGCGTCCGATTGCCGCGCATCCATATGCGAATCGTCCATATGACGGGTCCGATTCGGACATTGACCCTGCCGCCTCCATCGACTATCCTCTTGATAGAATTGAGAATCATTATCAGAGATCCACAATCGAAGGAGCAAGGGAAGAAGACATGCTGAACCTAGGCAAAGCGAAGGGCAAACTGGCGGCGCTCGGGCTGGCCGCCCTGCTCGGCGCCTGCTCTTCGGGGCAGACGGACGGCGGCGGAAGCGGGACCGAACCGGCGGCCGCCAATCCGGCGAACGGGGCGCAGACATCGGTCGGGGCGCAATCGTCCGACGCGGCGCAATCGTCGGGCGGGATGCGAACGGAAGCGGAAGCCGCGGCGTTCCCGCGCACGTTCGTCGACGACACCGGCAAGGAGATCATGATCGAAAAGCAGCCGGAGCGGATCGCCGTCGGCCATTTCGCCGAGATGGAATATTTCTTCGCGCTCGACGTGCCGCCCGTGGCGTCCCCGCTGGCAGCGGAAATTCTGCGGGAGTTCAGGGTCACGATCGGCGATTACGCCGCGAACGCGGATGTGGCCGATCTCGGCGACGTCGTGTCGCCGGATCTGGAGAAGCTGCTGGAGGTTGAGCCGGACCTCATTATCGGCACGCTCGGGCTCCATGAGGAAGTGTACGACCAGTTGAACGCGATCGCGCCCGTCGTCATGTTCGAAAGCGCCGGCGAATGGGACGACCGGCTCCGGGAATACGCCGCGCTGATCGGCAAGGAGGACAAGGCCGAAAGCTACATCGCCGAATTGAAGCAGGCGATGCGGGACGCGAACCGGAAACTGGAGCCGTACCGCGGCGAGACGACGGCGCTGCTCAGGATCGCCGGGCCGCAGCAGTTCGGGGCGATGGGGACGAAACCGTACAAGTTCTACTACGAAGTCGAGGACGGGCTCGGGCTCACGGCTCCCGAAGGCTATCCGGAAACCTGGCAGGTGGTGAGCCTGGAAGGGCTCGCCGGGATGGACTCTGATCATCTCGTCATCTTCGAGTACACGTCGGAGTATGAGGCCAAGATCGCGGAGTTCGAAAAGAACGGCGTCTGGAACAGCCTGAAGGCCGTGAAGAACGGCAACGTCCATTTCATCGACATCGCCGCGGCGACGAACGGGCCGTTCGCAATCCGCCACGCGATCGCCGAGCTCGTCAGGAGCTTCACGTCGTGAGGCCGGGCGTCATGGGCAGAGGCAAAAGCGTCGGCGCGGGCCCGTACCGCATGCCGGCCTGGACGGAAAAAGGCGAACGCATCCGGCGTCTGTTCGAAGCCTGTGCGGAGCAGGGATGGTTCAACGGCAGGCTGCTCGTCGCCAAGGACGGCGAGCCGATCGCCGACGTGACCGCGGGCTGGGCGGACCGGTACCGCCGGCGCCGCCTGACCGCGGACACGATGTTCAACGTCGCGTCGGTCGGCAAGACGTTCACGGCGGCGGCCGTCCTGCTGCTCGTCCAGGAAGGCCGGCTTCGTCTGGACGAGCCGATCGACCGCTGGTTTCCCGAACTTCCCTGGCGGGGCGCCGCGATCCGCCAATTGCTTGCCCATACGTCGGGCATTCCGAACTATATCCCGCTCGTGCGCAAGGGTCTGATCGAAACGCCGAAGGAGCGAACCGTCCAGGCGGACAACGCCGGCCTGCTAAGGAACATTTGCGAGGCGCAGCCGGAGCCGGATTTTCCGCCGGGGGAGAGAAACTGCTACAGCAACACCGGCTACATGCTGCTTGCGATGCTGATCGAGAAAGTCGCGGACGTCCCGTTCCACGATTTTCTCGAGCGGCGCATCTTCCGCCCGTGCGGCTTTGCGCGGCTGACCGAATGCCGGCATTCCGATCGCGCGGAGCGGCTAGCCGACTATGCGGTCGGACACTGGATAAGGGAAGACGGGGAAGCCGTCCCGCCCCATACGGTGCCGGGCTGGGAGTTCGTCTGGTACCTCGACGCGATCCAGGGCGACGGCAACGTCCACGCCTCGGCCGCCGAGCTGCTGCGCTGGGACCGGGTGCTCCGGACGGAGGAGCTGCTCGGCCGCGCCGCGCTCGGGGAGGCGTACCGGCCGGCGCGGCTTAACGACGGATCGTCCGCCAGGAACGGGCTCGGCTGGTTCGTCGCGGACGATTCGCGGCGGGGAAGGAAGGTGTCGCACGCCGGCTACTGGCCCGGATACAGCGCCGAATTCGACCGCTGGCTGGACCGGGACATCGTCGTCATTTACATGAGCAACGAGGAGCGGGAAGGAAGCCACGAGCTCAAAAACCGCATGATGCGGGAGACCGAGCGAATCTTGTTCGAAGCGTGAAGCTCGAAGGCCCGGGCCGTCCGCCCGGGCCTTCGAGCCGTTTACGCCCCGCCGCCGCCGGTGTCCGCTTCTCAAAAGTGACCGGACTGTGATAAAATGTCTTGTATCTTTGTGCAGGCTGCAAAGCGAGAGGTGCGACATGCCGAAAGTGCTGGTGCTGAACGGACCGAACCTGAACATGCTCGGCGTCAGGGAACCCGGCATCTACGGGACGGTCACGCTGGAGTCGATCGAAGCGTCGCTGCGCGAGGCGGCGGGCAGGCTCGGCGTCGAAATCGAATGCTTCCAGTCGAACCACGAAGGCGCCCTGATCGACCGGATCCACGCGTCGTTCGGACGGGTGGACGGCATCCTGATCAATCCCGGCGCGTTGACGCACTACAGCTACGCGCTGCGCGACGCGCTCAGCGCCGTCGCGCTGCCGGTGGTCGAAGTGCATCTGTCGAACATCCACAAGCGCGAGCCGTTCCGGCACGTGTCGGTCATCGCCCCGGTCGCCGCCGGCCAGATCGCCGGCTTCGGCGCCCTCGGCTACGAGCTGGGGCTCATGGCGCTCGTCCGGGAGATCGAAGCGCGGGCCGCATCGGGCGGCGGGGGAGCGTGACGAGGATGAACACAGGCAAACGGATCGCCGCGTTTCGCGAGGCGCTCGAGGCGGCCGGCCTCGAGGCGATGCTCGTGGCTTCAGCCGTCAACCGCCGCTACCTGAGCGGCTTCACGGGAACGGCCGGCGCGCTGCTGTTCACGCCGCGCGGCCAGTATCTGCTGACCGATTTCCGCTACATGACGCAGGCGCCGGCGCAAGCGCCCGATTACCGGGTTGTGGAGCACGCGCCGGACATGATGGACACCGTGAAGGGGCTGCTCGCCGAAGCGGGCGTGAAGAAGCTCGGATTCGAGGAGCGGCAGGTGTCGTACGCCGACTGGTCCTCCTGGTCGAAGGCGCTCGCGCCGGTGGAGCTGGTGCCCGTCGACGGGCTCGCCGAGAAGCTCCGGGTCAGGAAGGACGAGGACGAGATCGCCGTGATCCGGGAAGCGGCGAAGCTCGCGGACGCGGCCTACGCGCACATCCTCCATTTCGTCCGCCCGGGCGTGACGGAGCTGGACCTCGCCGCCGAGCTGGAGTCGTTCATGCGCAAGAACGGCGCCTCCGGCCCGTCGTTCGACACGATCGTCGCCTCCGGCGAGCGCTCGGCGATGCCGCACGGCGTCGCGGGAAGCCGCAAGTTGCAGCCGGGCGAGTTCGTGACGTTCGATTTCGGCGCGCTCTATCAGGGATATTGCTCCGACCTGACGCGCACGATCGTCGTCGGCGAGCCGACCGACCGCCACAGGGAAATCTACGCGATCGTGCTCGAGGCGCAGGAGCACGCGCTCGCGAACATCAAGCCCGGCATGACGGGACGCGAGGCGGACGCCTTGACGCGGGATGTGATCACAAGGTATGGTTATGGTGAGTTTTTCGGACACGGCACGGGCCACGGCATCGGCCTGGAGATCCACGAAGCGCCCAGACTGTCGCAGCGCAGCGACACGGTGCTCGAGCCCGGCATGGTCGTGACCGTCGAGCCCGGCATCTACATTCCGGGATTCGGCGGCGTACGGATCGAAGACGACGTCGTCGTCACGGATACCGGGATCCGCGTGTTAACTTCATCCCCGAAATCGTTCTTCGCGACGGGGTAGGCCAAGGCAAGGCGGGCCGGCAGCGCCGGCTCCAATGATGCAGGGAGGAAGAGAAAAAGTGATTTCAGTCAACGATTTCAGAACCGGTCTTACGATTGAAGTGGACGGTGAAATTTTCTCCGTTCTCGAATTCCAGCACGTGAAACCGGGCAAAGGCGCGGCGTTCGTCCGTTCGAAACTGAAAAATCTGCGCAACGGCAACATCGTCGAGAAAACGTTCCGCGCGGGCGAGAACGTGAACCGGGCGCAGATCGAAAACCGCGAGGTTCAATACCTGTACAACTCCGGCAACGAATACACGTTCATGGACAACGAGACGTTCGACCAGTTCACGCTGGACAAGAAGCAGCTTGAATGGGAGATCAACTTCCTGAAAGAGAACATGAACGTTCACATCGTAAGCTACCAGGGCGAAATCATCGGCATCAATCTGCCGAACAGCGTCGAGCTCAAAGTCGTCGAGACGGAGCCCGGCATCCGCGGCAACACGGCGACGGGCGCGACGAAGAACGCGAAGCTGGAGACCGGATTGAACGTTCAGGTGCCGCTTTTCATCAACGAAGGCGACGTGCTCCTGATCGACACCCGCGAAGGCAAATACATTTCCCGCGCCTGATGTGCGGAAGCAGGCCGTCCGGAACGCCGGACGGCTTTCTCATGCAGCCGGCGCGGCAAGGTGTGAAATTTTCTATACCGGACATCTGTCTTGATGCTATAATATTGACCTGTATGTGATTGATTCGGATAGGAGTGAGACAGCATTGTCGTTGATCGTAATGAAATTCGGCGGCAGCTCGGTCGGCACGCCGGAGCGAATGCGGCACGTCGCCGGGCGTATCCTGGCGCGGCAGCGGGAGGGGCATGACATCGTCGTCGTCGTCTCGGCCATGGGGGATACGACGGACGACCTGATCGACCTGTCGAAGCAGCTCAATCCGAACCCGCCGGCGCGCGAGATGGATATGCTGCTGACGACCGGGGAACAGGTGTCGATCGCTTTGCTCGCCATGACGATCAAGGCGATGGGCGGCGAATCGATGTCGCTGACCGGCTGGCAGGCCGGCATCACGACAGAGCCGGTTCACGGCCGGGCGAAGATCACGGGCATCGCGCCGGATCGGGTCCATGCCGGGCTGAAGGAAGGCCGCATCGTCATCGTGGCCGGGTTCCAGGGCGTGACGGAAGCGGGCGAGATCACGACGCTCGGCCGCGGCGGCTCGGACACGACGGCCGTTGCGCTGGCCGCCGCCCTGAAAGCCGATCTGTGCGAGATCTACACGGACGTCGACGGCGTGTTCTCGACCGACCCGAGGGTTGTCCGCAACGCCCGCAAGCTGGACGCCATCACCTACGACGAAATGCTGGAGCTCGCCCATCTCGGCGCCGCGGTGCTCCATCCGCGCGCAGTCGAATACGCGAAGCAGTACAACGTGACGCTCGTCGTCCGCTCGAGCTTCACGGACCGTGAAGGTACGCAAGTGAAGGAGGAAGCAGCGATGGAACAAGGCATTGTCGTCCGCGGCATCGCCTATGACAAAAATGTTGCCCGCATCAGCATCATGGGTGTGGAGGACGTGCCGGGCGTGCTGGCGAAAGTGTTCGGCGCCCTCGCCGACGCCGGCATCGATGTCGACATTATCGTGCAGAGCGGCGTGCAGGACGGCAAAGCTGATTTCTCGTTCACCGTGTCCGGTGATGTCGTTGACGCGGCCATGCGCGTCATCGAAGAGGTGCGGAGCGCGGTGCCCTACCGCGAAGCGACGAGCGAGAGCGGCTTGGTGAAGGTGTCGATCGTCGGCGCGGGCATGGTCTCGAACCCCGGCGTCGCCGCGCAGATGTTCCAGACGATCAGCAGCCTCGGCGTCAACATCAAGATGGTCAGCACGTCCGAGATCAAGGTGTCTTGCGTCATCGACGCGGAGCCGCTGAACGATGTCGTCCGGTCGCTCCACACCGCGTACGGTCTCGACACGAACGAGCAGGCGTTCGTCGGCGGTCCGCAGGAGCGCCGCTGATCTCGCCGCTGATCGCAATCATTGGTCTGCTGATAAAATCAACCGTCCGCTGTCCGAAGCGGGCGGTTTTTTCATGCGCTTGTCATGTCACCCGGTCCGCGATGAACGTGAGCAGCTTGTACAAGATGACGGTAATGCCGGCCGCCATGAGCGGACCGACCGGGATGCCGCGCAGGAAGACGATGCCGAGGATCGAGCCGATGACCATGCCGACGATGAGCTGCGGATCGAACCGGAGCATCTCCAGCCCCTTGCCGTTGACATAGGTGGCGAGGGCGCCGCCGAGCAGCGCGAGCCATCCCGGCCAGGATGAGAAGGCGGCGAGGATTTCCTTCCATTGGATGCGTCCCGTCGCGAACGGCACGAGCACGCTGAACGTCAGGCAGAGCAGGCCGAGTTCGAGCCCGCGCCGCTCGAGCAACGGGAGGTACCGGTCCAGATGGACGAGTTTGATGATGAGCAGCATGCAGGCGGCCGTCGAGATGATCGGACTTCTGCCGACGATGCCGACGATGATCAGGGCGACGAGGATGATTTCTCCGGTCACGGGCGTTCTCTCCCGAAGCCGCCTTTGGTTTGGGCTTTCGGCGGCTTCGCTCCATTGTATGTCCAAGCCGCCGGATGCATGCCGTCAGATCATGTACTCGAGGGCTGCCGGTTCCCTATGCATCATGAACGTATCGTTTCGCAGCCCCCTCCGCATCGCTTCCAGCGTCAGCACATCCCCGGGCGCAATGTTGCCGAGATGGACATTCGGCCCGGCCGCGCGGATGAGAAACACCTGCTGTTCCTTCCGCGGTGCTTCCCACATGAGCCGATCCGTGTCCGTGATCAACTTGATGATTTGTTCGAACACGGCCGGATCCGGCCGGCCGTCGCCGTCGAACATGCCGACCGTGCCGGATTCCCGGGCTTCGATCGTCACCAGCGAAGCCCCCGCGTCCCAGTCCGCCTCGGCCGCGTCGGCAAGCGCAAAGGGATTGATCGCCGACCCCGCTTCCTTCTTCCCGAATTCCGCAAAGACGGTCAGCCCGCGCGCCCGTCCTTCGCGGATGAGCGCCGTCCGCTCCCTGCGGCCGAGCTCGATCGTGCCTTCCGACACTTCGATGCCGTCGAAACCGAGGGCGCAGACCGCGTCGAAAAACGCCGATGCGGCGTCATGCCGGACCGCCGTCTCCAGCAGGGTGCCGCCGGGAATGACGGTGATGCCGTTCCGCCGGGCATATCCGATTTTCCGGAGCAGCAGGTCCGTCGGATAGAGCACGGACGTGCCGAATGCCAGCTTGATGATGTCGATGTAGGCACCGGCGGCGTCGATCATGTCGCAGTAGGCATGCCAGCCGACGCCCTTGTCGATCACCATCGTCTTGCCGCCTGAACGCTTAAGGTCAAGACCGTCTGCGCTGTCAGCCCGGAGACCCGAGCGTTCGCCGACCGGGTCGAACAGCAGGGGGGACCACGCCCCTCGTGGGGTAAGTTTCATCCTCCGATTCTCCTTGCATTTCAAATTATGGGCCTATCGTTATGGGCCTATCGCCAACCTCGCGAGCAATATATGCATCCCGGCGAGGGCAGGTGCCCGGCATGCGGCGGGACGAGCCTGCATACAGTGTAGGGACCGGCCGTTTACGGTACGGTCCAACGGAGGTGGGCCACATGATCAACAAATTCGTGCTGGCGATGGCGACGCTCCGGCTCCTGTCGGGCAGCATCGAGATGCTCGCCGCGCTGCTCATGCTCAGGCTCAACCAGGTGGACAAGGCGCTCGTCGTCAATTCGTCGCTGGCGTTTGTAGGGCCGATCGTGCTGCTGACGACAACGGCGGTCGGGCTCGCCGGCCTGGCGGACAAGCTGTCGCCGTCGAAGCTGGTGTGGATTACGGCCGGCGTCACCTGTCTCCTGATCGGCATTCTCAAAAAATAGCATCTCGTCCGGCATTCCCGGACGTGCCTGGCATAATCCGCGATTCCGGCGGCATATAGATGAGACAAGTACCGCAGCGGCAAGCGGCCCTCAAAGGGGGGAGAAAGATGCTCGACGGCTTGCTGAATCTTCTGCCCGCGGAGCTTGCGTCGCTGATCCGCTCCCTGCCCGCATCCGTTCTGGGCGGGCTGGAAGAGATCCGCATCCGGCAGGGCAGGCCGCTCGAGATCGGCCATGGCGAAGGCTTCGCATTCGTAACGGCGGCCGGAACGGTCTCCGACGACCCGGCGGCCGGCTACCGGCCGACCGCGGAGCTGTGCGCCCGCCTGCTCGAGCGGATCACCAACCACTCGCTCTACGCGATGGAGGAAGAGCTGCGCCGCGGGTATGTCACGGTGCCCGGCGGCCACCGGATCGGCCTGGCGGGAAGAACGGTGCTGGAAGGCGGCTCCGTCAAGGGGCTGCGCGACATCGGCGCGTTCAACATCCGCGTCGCCCGCGACGTCCGCGGCGCCGCCGCAAGGCTCCTGCCGCACATCGCCGACCGCGCGCGCCGCAGCCTGATGTCGACGCTGATCGTCGCGCCGCCGCAGCAAGGGAAGACGACGATGCTGCGCGACATCATCCGGTCCGTCAGCTATGGCAGCTGGCCGATGCCGGAGGCGCGGGACTGGCCGGCGCGCAAGGTCGGCGTCGTCGACGAGCGGTCCGAGATCGCCGCGTGCGTCCGGGGCGTGCCGGTGTTCGACGTCGGGCCGCGCACCGACGTGCTGGACGCCTGTCCGAAGGCGGAGGGGATGATGATGCTGCTTCGTTCGATGTCGCCCGAACTGCTGGCCGCCGACGAGATCGGGCGGCCGGAGGACGCCGAAGCGATCCGCGAGGCGGCGCACGCCGGCGTGCCGGTCATCGCGACGGCGCACGCAAGCGATCTGCAGGACGCGCGCGGACGCACGGCGATCCGCCGGCTCATCGACGAGGGAACCTTCGCGGCCGTCGTCGAGCTGAGGCGCCGCGGCGCCGCAACCTCGTTCCGCGTCGTACGGCCGATTCCGGCGGCGCGCGAGCCGACCGGGCTAGCGGGAGGCGCTGGAGCATGCTGAAGCTGGCCGGCGCCATTCTCGTGCTGCTGTCCGGCACGCTGATCGGCTTCCGCCAGGCCGCCCGGTACGCGGACCGCACGGCGCAGATCCGGCAGCTGCTCCACGCGCTGCAGCGGCTGGAGACCGAGATCGGCTTCGGCCACACGCCGCTGCCGGAAGCGCTCGAGCGCGCCGCGGCGGGCGCGGCGGGACCGGTCGCCTCGCTTTTCCATCGCACAGCGGAGCGGCTGCGCGCAGGCGGCGCTGCCGTCCGCGACGCATTGCGCGCGGCGGTCGACGAAGGCTGGTCCCTTACCGCGATGCGCGAGCCGGAGCGGTCGGCGGTCATCCGGCTCGGCGACGCGCTCGGCATCAGCGACCGGGAGGACCAGATTCGGCATCTGCGGTTGGCGGCCGCGCTGCTGCAGGCCGAAGAAGCCGAGGCGCGGGACGAGCAGGCCCGCTACGGCAAGATGTGGAGAAGCCTTGGTTTCATGGCTGCGCTGCTTGTCGTCATTCTCATGTTGTAGCGGGAGGCCGGGCAATGAGTATCGACGTCAGCGCCATTTTCCAGATCGCGGGCATCGGCATCATCATCGCGATGATTCACACGGTGCTCAAGCAGATGGGCAAGGAAGACATGGCGCATTGGGTAACCCTGATCGGATTCGTGGTCGTGCTTTTTATGGTCGTCCGGCTGCTGAACGATCTTTTCCGGGAGATCAAGGCGATCTTTCTGTTCCAGTAGCCGGTCAAGGACGCATGGGACGGGTGAACGCGCGTGGACATCATCCAATTGGTCGGGCTCGGTTTGGTCGCAGCGGTGCTCATTCTGGTCATCCGGGAGCAGAAACCGCTGTTCGCATTCCTCCTCGCGGCGTTCACCGGACTGTACGTATTCCTTGCGCTGGCGGGCAGGATCGAAGAGGTCATCGCAATGCTGCAGCGGCTGGCCGACCGTTCGGGCATTCCGGGCATCTATCTCGAGACGGTGCTGAAGATCATCGGCATCGCCTATATCGCCGAATTCGGCGCGCAGATCGTGCGGGACGCGGGACAGGAAAGCGTGGCGTCGAAGATCGAGGCCGCGGGACGGGTGTTCATCCTCGTCCTGGCCATCCCCATCATTGGCGTCATCATCGAGACGGTCATCGGGATGCTGCCCGAAGGGAGGTAAGGCTCTTGCGCCTGCTGCTGCTCGCGATGCCGGTTCTCTGGCTCCTCCTTGCGGCCGGCGCGGAACCGGCGGTCGCCGCGGCATTGGGCCAGCCGCCTCCCGCCAGCCTGCCCTCTTCGTCTTACGGGGACGGCGCGGAAGCGGACGCGGACCAGGCGGACGGCGGACTGTCGCGGCGGCTGACGGAGGAACAGCTCGAAGCGATCGACACCGGCGCGATCGAGGCGTACTGGACCGAATTGATGCGCGAATACGGCGGATTTTTCCCGGATCGCGAGGTGCCGGGCTTCATGGACCTTATCATGCCGGGCGGCAAAAAGCTCGACGTCGGCGACGCGCTGACCGGGATCGTCCGCTACCTGCTGCACGAGGTGATCTACAGCGGGCGGCTGATCGGCACGATCGTGCTGCTGACCGTCTTCTGCATGATTCTCGAGACCGTCCAGTCCGCGTTCGAGCGCGGCGCGGTCAGCAAGGCCGCCTACGCCGTCGCCTACATGGTGCTGCTCGTGCTGGCGGCGAACAGCTTCAATGCGGCGATCGGCTACGCCAGGGACGCGATCGGCGGGATGGTCCAGTTCATGATGGCGATGGTGCCGCTCCTGCTGACGCTGCTCGCTTCCATGGGCAACGTTGTCACCGTGACGGTGATGCATCCGCTCATCGTGTTCATGATCTACGCGGTCGGCGCCCTGATCCACACGGTCGTGTTCCCGCTGCTGTTCTTCTCGGCGGTGCTGCACATCGCCAGTTCGCTTTCGGAAAGGTTCAAGGCGACGCAGCTGGCGGATCTGCTCCGTTCGATCGGCATCGGCACCCTGGGCGCGCTGCTCACCGTCTTTCTCGGCGTCATCACGGTGCAGGGCGCGACCGGCTCGGTCACGGACGGCGTGGCGCTCCGCACCGCCAAGTTCGTCACCGGCAATTTCGTGCCGGTCGTCGGCCGGATGTTCTCCGACGCAGCCGACACCGTGCTCAGCGCTTCGGTCATCGTCAAGAACGCGATCGGCATCGCGGGCGTCGTCATTCTGCTCTTCCTGTGCCTGTTCCCGGCGGTGAAGATCATCGCGCTGGCCGTCATCTACCGGTTGTCGGCGGCCGTGCTGCAGCCGCTCGGGTCAAGTCCGATCGTGATCTGCCTCGAGACGATCGGCAAGACGATGGTGTACGTGTTCGCCTCCGTGGCGGCGGTCGGCATGATGTTCTTCCTCGCCGTCACGATCATGCTGGCCGCGGGCAACGCGGCGCTCATGATCCGCTGAAACCGAGGGGAGGCATGCCGCATGATGGCGTGGCTGAGCGATTGGCTGAAGCAGATTCTCGCCGTTCTCCTCCTCGCCGCGGTCGTCGACCTGCTTGTACCCGGCAAGGCGTACGAGCGGTACACGCGGCTTGCGCTCGGCCTCATCGTCCTGACGGCAATGCTCGGCCCGCTGCTGAAACTGTTCCAGGAAGATCCGGAGCGGCTGCTCGGCCGGGGCTTCGCCGGATGGAGCGCGTCGGCGGGCGCGTCGACGTCGCGGATGCCGGGCCTCGACGAGATCCGGCGCGAAGCCTACGCGCTGCGCGACCGGCAGGAACGGCAGACGGCCGAGCTTGCGAAGCGGACGCTCGAGACGTCGATCCGCGAGGCGGTGAACCGGCTGGACGGCCCGAAGGCGCGGGAGGTCACGGCCGAAATCGCAAGCGGCGCAGGCGGCGCCGAGATCGTGTCGATCATGATCGTGCTGGAGGCCGGCCGGGCATCGGAGCAGGCTGTGGCGGAAGAAACCGGGTCGACGGCGGATGAAACGGGTGGCGAAGACGGGGATCGAACCGGCGGAGAGATCCGGATCGGGCCGATCGAGCCCGTCGATCCGGTGGACGCCGTGCGCGTCAGCATCGGCGCAGGCGGCGGCGCTGTCTCCGCATT
Organism: Thermobacillus sp.; assembly: GCF_003390775.1. Taxonomy (NCBI): domain Bacteria; kingdom Bacillati; phylum Bacillota; class Bacilli; order Caryophanales; family Paenibacillaceae; genus Thermobacillus; species Thermobacillus sp. The sequence goes on from NZ_QEWA01000030.1 coordinate 35,862, forward strand.
CGGCCCGGACGCCGGCGAGACCGGCGAGGCCGGGCGGGCGCCGGAAGGGCTCAAGGCGGCGCCCGCCGAAGCGGCCGCCGTCATCAAGGCGGTCGTTCACCAAGGTTGGGGGGTGGAGCCGGAACGGATAACGGTGTGGATGCCGGCCTGAGGCGGCCGGCAGCAAGTCGAGCGGGAGGGATTCCGGGTGGCGAAATGGCTGGATGGGCTTGAACGGATCGTCGGCGGAGGGCCGGACGGGGAGAAGCGCGTCCGATCGCTGCGCTGGCTGCTGCTCATCGGCGGTCTGGGGGCGGCGCTTCTGCTCGTCAATTCGTTCATCTCGCTGCGCGGCGTCGAACCGGATGGCGGCGCAGCCGGCCCGCCCCCGGAGGGCGAAGAGGTTTTTCTGAGCCGCGAACCGGCGCACGTCTCGCCGTTCGAAGCGATCGAGCAGCCGCTCGAGGCGAGACTCAAGGAGATGCTGGAGAAAATCGTGGGCGTCGGCACGGTCGATGTACTCGTCACCGTGGATTCGACGGAAGAAATCGTCTATGAGAAGAACGGCCGGATGACGCGGCAGCAGACCGACGAGACGGACGGGCAGGGCGGAACCCGGCACATCACGCAGATCACGCAGGACGGCTCGGTGGTCCTCTACGAGGTGTCGGGCGGGCAGACGCCGGTCGTCGTCAAGCGGATCCAGCCGAAAATCCGCGGCATTCTCGTCGTCGCGAAGGGTGCGGAGAACAAGACGGTCCGCGCGCTCATTCTCGACGCCGTGCAGAAAGGCACCGGCGTTCCGGCAGGCCGCATCTCTGTCGTGCCGCGCAAGACGGGTTGAATACCATGCATTCACGGGGGAGGATATGGAATCATGAACACGAGAAGGCAGACGATTTGGCTGGTATCGATGTTGAGCCTGATGGTCGTGCTGTCGGCGTATTATTTGTTCACCGAAGATCTCGACACGGGTTCGCCCGAAGGCCAGCACGCGGCGGCGGAAGATCACGGCATCGTCGTCGATGAGGTTGAGCCGGGAAGCGAATGGGCGGCAGACGGGTCGGGCGGCCTGACGGAGGAGGAAGCCGAAGTGCTCCGCCAGCTCGAAGCGCAGGGCATCGACTCGTCGGGCGGCGATTACATCGCGAAACTGCAATACGCGCGCACCGAAGCGCTCGCGGAAGAGGCGGAGCGTCTGTACGGCATCATCTCGGACACGAGCCTGGATCCGGGCGAATCGTCGGCGGCGATGGAGCAGCTCAGCCGTCTGGAGGAGAAAGAGGAGAAAATGACCGGCATCGAGGAGGAGCTGCAGTCCCGCTTCCCGAACGTCGTCGTGACGGAGGAGAACAACCGGTACAAGGTCGTCGTCCAGAGCGAGAAGCTGGAGACGAAGGATGCGGTCGACATCGTCGACCTCGTCATGAAGACGATGGATGTGTCGGCCGACCGGGTGTCGGTGCAATATGTGCCCTGACGGGGGATGTCCGTTCGGGACATTTTCCGTCCGGGCGAGATCGTTCGGAGCATGCTCAATCCGGACATGTCCGTCCGGAGCATGCTCCGACTGCCGGACGGCCGCCGGAGCGCGTCTCCGGCGTTTTTCTTGGAAGACAAGGCCGTGACGGCGCCCGGCTAGCAGGGCAGGAAAAAGGTTGTACGAGTTCCTTCAGGTTTGTGCTATAATACTTACGTTCAGTGAAGGAACCGGTGCGCGGACCGGCCAGCCGCATCCGCGTACAGACGCTTAAGGAGTGAAACGCGCTCATGTTCAAACTCAGTGAGATCAAAGAATTGATCAAACTGGTCGATTCGACTTCGGTGCAGGAACTGGAGGTCGAAAACGAAGGCTCGCGCCTGGTCATCCGCAAGCCGGGCAAGGCCGAGGTTGCTTATGTTTCGGCGCCGCAAGCCGTTCCTGCACATACACCGGCTGCCCCGGCGGCCGCCGTTTCCGCGCCGGCTCCCGAAGTCGCCGCACCCGCCGAACCGGCCAAAGCTACGGACCGGGCGGGCAACCTGCACCAGATCGTATCGCCGATGGTCGGCACGTTCTATCGCGCGCCTTCGCCGGATGCGCCGCCGTTCGTCAATGTGGGCGACCGCGTCACGGAGAAGACCGTTGTCTGCATCCTCGAGGCGATGAAGCTGATGAATCCGCTCGAGGCCGAAGTGCGGGGCGAGATCGTCGAGGTGCTCGTCGAGAACGGGCAGCTGGTTGAATACGGACAGCCGTTGTTCCTCGTGAAGCCGGACTGATGCCGGCGGCTGCTTACGCATCGTCGAAAGGGGTAACAACAATTGAGCTTTGATAAAATCTTGATCGCCAACCGCGGTGAGATCGCCGTCCGGATCATTCGCGCCTGCCGCGAGCTCGGCATCGGTACGGTCGCCGTCTATTCGGAGGCGGACCGCGACGCGCTCCACGTGCGGCTGGCGGACGAAGCGTACTGCATCGGGCCGACGCCGCTCAAGGACAGCTACCTGAACTTCGCGAACATCATGAGCGTCGCGACGCTGACCGGGTGCGACGCGATCCACCCGGGCTACGGCTTCCTGTCCGAAAACGCGGATTTCGCGGAAATCGTCGAGTCCTGCAATATCACCTTCATCGGCCCGCCGGCCGAAGCGATCGCCCGCATGGGCGACAAATCGGCGGCGAAGCAGACGATGAAGGAAGCGGATGTGCCGGTCATTCCCGGCTCCGACGGGCTGGTGAGCGATGTGGACGAAGCGGTCCGCATCGCCCGCGAGATCGGCTATCCGGTCATCATCAAGGCGACGGCGGGCGGCGGCGGCCGCGGCATCCGCATCGCGGAAGACGAGGAAGCGCTGATCGCCGGCATTGAGACCGCCCGCCAGGAAGCCGAGAAGGCGTTCGGCAACGGCGGCGTCTACATCGAGAAATATCTGACGGGCATGAAGCACGTCGAGATTCAGATCATGGCCGACAAATACGGCAACGTCGTCCATCTGTTCGAGCGTGACTGCTCCGTGCAGCGCCGCCGGCAGAAGCTGATCGAGGAAGCGCCATGCCCGGTGCTGACGCCGGAACTCCGGGAGCGGATGGGCCAGGCGGCCGTGCGTGCCGCGAGGGCGGTCGGCTATGTCGGGGCGGGCACGCTCGAGTTCCTGCTCGGACCGGACGGGCAGTTCTACTTCATGGAGATGAACACCCGCATCCAGGTCGAGCATCCGGTGACGGAGATGATCACGGGCGTCGACCTGATCCGCGAGATGATCCGCATCGCGGAAGGGCATCCGCTGTCGTTCACGCAGGAGGATCTGAAGATCGACGGCTGGGCGATCGAATGCCGCATCAATGCGGAAGATCCGGAGCGGAACTTCATGCCGTCTCCCGGCACGCTGCAGTTCTATCTGCCGCCGGGCGGCATCGGCGTGCGCGTTGATAGCAGCGCGTATCCGGGGTTTGTCATCACGCCCCACTACGACTCGATGATCGCGAAGCTCATCGTCTGGGCGCCGACGCGCGAGGAGGCGATCGCGCGCATGAAGCGCGCGCTGGCCGAATTCGCGGTCGACGGCATCAAGACGACGATCCCGTTCCATCTCAGGGTGCTGAACCATCCGGTGTTCGTCCGCGGCGATTTCGATATCAAGTTCCTCGAGGAGCACGATTTGTTCGCGGACGAAACGGGTTTGTCATAATTCCCGCCGAATGTTATAGTATAGAAATAAACGCGGATAAGCTCTGAATTAACGTTTCCGCCCTGCCGGAGATTTTCAACTTCGGCTCGCGGAAGCGGTACCCTGAACGTTTCCGCCCTGCCGGAGATTTTCAACTTCGGCTCGCGGAAGCGGTACCCTGAACGTTTCCGCCCTGCCGGAGATTTTCAACTTCGGCTCGCGGAAGCGGTACCCTGAACGTTTCCGCCCAGCCGGAGTTTTACAGCTCCGGCGTGCGGAAGCGTCAGAGCATGAAGTGGGAGGTGCAGCATGGAAAGCATTGCGGAAGCTGCCGAATTCGAACGCACGGAGATCGGCACGATCCAGATCGCGCCGGAGGTCATCGGGGTGATCGCGGGACTCGCGACGGTGGAAGTCAGCGGCGTTGCGGGCATGAGCGGCGGCATTGCCGGCGGCATCGCCGAGCTGCTCGGCCGGAAGAATCTGGCGAAGGGCGTCAAAGTCGAAGTCGGTCAGAAGGAAGCCGCGGTCGATGTCTCGATCGTCGTCGAATACGGTTACCGGATTCCGGAAGTCGCCTCCGAAATCCAGCGCAGCGTGAAGCGGTCGATCGAGACGATGACCGGCCTGTCGGTCGTCGAGGTGAACGTGCACATCCATGACGTGCATTTCAAGACGGCCGAGAAGACGGAGGATGAAGAGACACACCGGGTGAAGTAACGGCTTTACACGGGTTTTCCCCTCGTGGACGGCATGCCGCCCGTCGGGGGGATTTTAATTATGGGGAGAGATGACGAATTGGCCAGAGTATTGGACAAGCTGCTTCTGTTCATCTACAGTCTGATCATCCTCGCGGCTTCGTTCGCCGCGCTCGGCGCCGCTTCCGGCATCATCGAAAGTTCGGATGCGATCGCGTCGGTCCGCTCGCTGTATGACGGATGGGGCGTCCGCACGGCCGTCATCATCGTCTCCGCCGTCTCGCTGCTGATCAGCCTTCGCTTCCTCTATATTGCGCTTCGCCGCGGGGGAGGCGCCGCGCCGTCGATCGATCAGCGGACCGACTTCGGAGACATCCGCATTTCGCTCGAGACCGTCGAGAATCTGGCGCTCAAGGCGGCATCCCGCCAGCGCGGCGTACAGGATTTGCGCGCGCGCATCCGGGTCACCGACGCCGGCATCGACATTTCGATCCGCGCCGTCGTGGACGGCGACAGCCCCATTCCGTCGCTGTCGGAGGAAATCCAGCGGTCCGTCAAGGATTACGTTGAGGAAATTACCGGAATTCCCGTGGCGAATGTTGCCGTCTTTGTCGCGAACATCGTGCGGACCCAGACGTTCAAGAACCGCGTGGAATAAGAGGGGGAGTCTGCCATGTTCTGGAGGGATCTCCTGACGACGCACGGGGGACGGGCAGCCGGCGTTCTGGCCGGCGTGTTTTTCGGCATCATTTATCTGATCGCGGGCTTCTGGGATATGCTGTTTTTCGCGCTGCTCGTTTGGATCGGGTATTACATAGGCAGAATGAAAGACGAGCGGACCGGACCGGCGATTCCCTGGGATCGGCTGACCGGATGGCTGGGCGACAGGTGGCGCTGGTTCCGATAGACCCTGTGATTTCCTCCGTGCGCCGGAGGTGGCAGCCTTACGTTCGGTGCAGGGAGGAGATCATAGGTTTTTTTCGTTAAAGTCAAGGATTCGGCGCGGGTTCCAAGGCCGGGCCGTTAGCAATCGGGAGGCAGTATGAGACGAAGATTGGCGCGCGAGATCGCCGTTCAGGCGTTGTACCAGATGGAAATGAACAACGTGACCGCCGCGGACGCGGTTGCGATGATCGCGGAAGAAGCGTCGCAGGAGGACAGCGAGCTCGGCGCGGAGCGGTCCGCTCTCCGGCAGGCGGTGCCGCGGGCATTGGAGCTGGTCGAAGGCGTGACCGGCGCAAGATCCGCGATCGACGGAATGCTGCAGCAATATTTGACCGGATGGCAGATGGACAGGCTGTCCCGCGTCGACCGGCAGATTCTGCGGCTGGCCGCCTACGAGATCGTCTGGCGGGACGATGTTCCGCCCAAGGCGGCGGTGAACGAGGCGATCGAGCTGGCGAAACATTTCGGGACCGAGGATTCGGGCAAGTTCGTCAACGGTGTGCTTGGCCGGGTCCTTGACGAGCTCGACACATTGAAGCAGAACCGTCCAATTTGAAAAGGGAGTGGGAGCATGGCGGCATCCATCATTGACGGGAAGCAGATTGCAAGCGCGATTCGGGAGGAGATTCGCGCGGAGACGGAGGCGCTCAAAGCGCGCGGCATCGTGCCGGGGCTGGCGGTTGTCCTCGTCGGCGACGATCCGGCGTCGAAGGTGTACGTCGGCAACAAGGAGAAAGCGTGTCAGGCGATGGGGTTTCATTCGGAGGTGCACCGGCTGCCGGCGGAGACGCCGCAGGCCGATTTGCTTGCGCTGATCGAACGGCTGAACGGCGATCCGGCCATCCACGGCATCCTCGTGCAGCTTCCGCTGCCGAAGCATATCGACGAGAAGGCCGTCATCGACGCGATCCGGGTCGACAAGGACGTTGACGGGTTCCATCCGGTGAGCACGGGAAATCTCATGATCGGCGACGACAGTCTGCTTCCCTGCACGCCGGCCGGCTGCATCGAACTGCTCAAGCGGACGGGCATTGAAATCGCCGGCAAGCACGCGGTCGTCATCGGCCGCAGCAATATCGTCGGCAAGCCGGCGGCCATGCTGCTGCTCCGCGAGCACGCGACGGTGACGATCTGCCATTCCCGCACGGCGAATCTGGAGGAGATCGCACGGCAAGCCGACATCCTTGTCGTCGCGATCGGCAAGCCGAAGGCGATTGACGCCCGGTATGTGAAACCCGGCGCCGTCGTCCTCGACGTCGGCGTAAACCGGCTTCCGGACGGCAAGCTGGCCGGGGACGTCGATTTCGAGAGCGCGTCGGAAGTCGCCGGCTGGATTACGCCGGTGCCGGGCGGCGTCGGACCGATGACAATCACGATGCTGCTTCGCAACACGCTGACCGCGGCGAAGCGGATTCACGGAATCGGTTGATCGGCCGCGGGAACCGGGGGAGTGATCCTGTGGGAGAGGCGCGCATTTTTTCGATCCAGGAGATTACCCGATACATCCGGATGAAGCTGGAATCGGACGAACTGCTCGGCGACGTGTGGCTGCGCGGGGAGATCTCGAACTTCACCCACCATTCGAGCGGGCATATGTATTTCACGCTGAAGGACGAGGGCAGCCGGATCAAGTGCATCATGTTCGCCGCCCATAACCGGAAACTCGCTTTCATGCCGCGCGACGGGACGAAGGTGATCGCCCGCGGCAATGTTTCGGTCTACGAGCGGGACGGCAATTATCAATTTTATGTGACGCAGATGCAGCCGGACGGGATCGGGTCCCTGTATCTGGCTTTCGAGCAGCTGAAGAAGAAGCTGGAGGCCGAGGGGCTGTTCGATCCGGCGCGCAAGCGGCCGCTGCCGCGGGTGCCCCGGACGATCGGCGTCGTCACGTCGCCGACCGGCGCCGCCATCCGCGACATTCTGACGACGCTGGGCCGCCGGTATCCGCAGGCGGCGGTGACGCTCGTCCCGGTGCTCGTCCAGGGGCAGGGCGCGGCGCCGTCGATTGTGCGGGCGATCGAGCTGCTCAACCGGATCGGCGAGGCGGACGTCCTGATCGTCGGGCGCGGCGGCGGTTCGCTCGAGGAGCTGTGGGCGTTCAACGAAGAGATCGTCGCCCGCGCCATCGCGGCGTCCCGCATCCCGGTCATCTCCGCCGTCGGGCACGAGACGGATTTCACGATCGCCGATTTCGCGGCGGATCTGCGCGCCCCGACGCCGACGGCTGCGGCCGAGCTGGCGGTGCCGCACATCGCGGAGCTGCGGGAGACGCTGGAGCATCTCAGGCGGCGCATGCGCGGCGCGCTGTCGGCCTGCATCGAGTCACGCAGGCAAAGGCTCGCGCGCGTCCGGCGCTCGCCGGTGCTGCTCTATCCGCGCCGCTACCTGCTCGCGCACGCGGAGCGGCTCGACCGGGCGAGCGAGCGGCTGCGCGAGCGGATGCGGCGCCGGGCCGAGCAGAGCCGGCAGCGGCTGCTCGGCGTGCGGGCGCGCCTGGCCGCGGCGCATCCGGGCGGACGGGTGGAGATGGCCGCCGCCCGGCGGCGCGAGGCGGAGCGCCGGCTTGCGGCCGCCATGCGGGCGGCCGTGAAGGACAGCGCACAGCGTCTGGCGATGTCGATGCGCCAGCTCGACGCGCTCAGCCCGCTCAAGGTGATGATGCGCGGGTACAGCCTCGTCTACGACGAGCGGGAAGAGCGGCTGATCCGGTCGATCCGGGACGTGCAGCCGGGCGACATGGTGAACGTGCGGCTGACGGACGGAAGGTTGGAATGCCATATCTGGTCCATGAGAGGAGAGGACGGTTTTGGCGGAAACGAGCTTTGAGCGGACGGGCGGCGGCATGCCCGAACAAGGCGGTGAATCCGGCGGCGCGCCGCAGGAGGCGTCCGTCAGCTTCGAGGAAGCGATGGAGCAGCTCGAGGCGATCGTCGCGAAGCTGGAATCGGGCGATGTGCCGCTCGAGCAGGCGATCGAGCTGTTCCAGGAAGGCATGCGGCTCTCCCAGCTGTGCGGCAGCAAGCTGGAGCAGGTGGAACGGAAGATCGAGATGCTGATCGAGACGGAGCAGGGGCTGCAGCGCAAGCCGTTCGCCCCCGAGGAATAAGGGTCGGATGCCGCGGTGTTTTTCGCGCTTCGGGGGAAGATACGGTTGAGATTGGGTTGAATGGAGTTCATGAGCGACATGTCTGTTGAGGCGTATATCGCGCGGCTGGCCGGCACGGTCGAACAGGCGCTGGACAGCGCAATTCCCGCGGAATGGGATGTGCCGGGCAGGCTGCGCGAAGCGATGTTGTATTCGCTGAAAGCCGGGGGAAAGCGCATCCGCCCGGTGCTGGTGCTCGCCGCCGCGGAAGCGGTGAGGGGAGACGAATCGGCGGCGGAGGCGGCGATGCCGGCCGCCTGCGCCGTCGAACTGGTGCACACCTATTCGCTGATTCACGACGATCTGCCGGCGATGGATGACGACGACTTCCGCCGCGGCAAACCGACAAACCACAAAGTGTTCGGGGAAGCGATGGCCATTCTCGCAGGAGACGGGCTGCTTACCCACGCGTTTCACTTGATCGCGGAAGCCGGCCTCTCCGGCAAGCTGCCTTTGGGCGCAGCGCTGGCGATCTCGGCCGATCTGGCCAGGCTCGCCGGCGTGAGCGGCATGGTCGGCGGTCAGGCGGCCGACATGCTCGGCGAGCAGGGCGTCACGTCGCTGGACGAGATGCGCTACATCCACCTGCACAAGACAAGCGATTTGATCATCTTCTCGCTGACGGCCGGCGGCCGGGCCGGCGGCGCCGACTCCGCGCAGATCAACGCGCTCGCGGGATTCGGCATGCGGATCGGCCTGGCGTTCCAGATCCGGGACGACATTCTCGATGTCGTCGGCGACGAGCGGGTGCTCGGCAAGAAGACGAACAGCGACGCGAGGCGGCAGAAAGTTACCTATCCGTATCTGATCGGCCTCGATGCCAGCCGGGCAGAGGTCGAGCGGCTGACGCGCGAGGCGAAAGAGGTGCTGCTTGAGGCCGGCCTGCGCAAGCCCGATCTGCTGCTCGGCATCGCCGAATATTTGATGAGCCGCGATCGTTGAGGAAGGCGGCGCCTGCCGCACAAACGGCCGGCCGGTCTTCCGTCGGGTGCCGGCCCGATCCGGTTATGGTATAATGGCCCTACATGCACATGATTTTGCAAAACTGATTCCGTTGCAGACATAAGGGCATTTGACGGCCGGAAGGCGATCGATGCTCGACGGACCGGCTCGCGGCCCGGCGGCTGAACCGGCATGCCGGAGAGCTGTTCTGTCAGATGAAAGCGAGGTTTACGCATGCTGCTCGAACATATCCGGGGACCGGAAGATCTGAAGGCGCTGCCGGTCGACCAGCTCGACGAACTGGCGGCGGAAGTGCGGCAGTTTCTGATCGAGAAGCTGTCCGTGACCGGCGGCCACCTGGCGTCGAATCTCGGCGTTGTGGAGCTGACGCTCGCGCTGCATTATGTTTTCGACAGCCCGAAGGACAAGCTGATTTTCGACGTCGGCCATCAGGCGTATGTGCACAAGATGATCACCGGCCGGATGCACCGGTTCGATACGCTGCGCCAGTACAAGGGCCTGTGCGGTTTCGTGAAGCGCGCGGAGAGCGAGCACGACGTCTGGGAAGCCGGACACAGCAGCACGTCGCTGTCGGGTGCCATGGGCATGGCGATCGCCCGCGACCTGAAGGGCGAAAGCCACCAGGTTGTCGCGATCATCGGCGACGGCGCGCTGACCGGCGGCATGGCGCTCGAGGCGCTGAACCATATCGGCCACGAGAAGAAAGATCTGATCGTCATCCTGAACGACAACGAGATGTCGATCGCGCCGAACGTCGGCGCGCTGCACAATTATCTCGGCCGGATCCGCTCGGACCGGCATTATTTGAAAGCCAAGGAAGAGCTGCAGCAGCTGCTGAACCGGATTCCGGCGATCGGCGGGAAGCTGGCGAAGACGGCCGAGCGGGTGAAAGACAGCCTGAAGTATATGGTTGTGCCGGGCATGTGGTTCGAGGAGCTCGGCTACACGTATCTCGGTCCCGTGGACGGGCATGACATCCGCAAGCTGCTCGAAGCGCTCCAGCAGGCGAGATCGGTCGGGGGACCGGTGCTCGTCCATGTGTTAACCGTGAAAGGGAAAGGGTACGAGCCGGCCGAAGCGGATTCGCACAAATGGCACGGCATCACACCATACAAAATCGAATCCGGCCAGGTGCTGAAGGCGGTCGGCCCGCCGACGTACACGGACGTGTTCGGGGAAGCGCTGGTGGAACTGGCGGAGCGCGATCCGCGCATCGTTGCGGTAACGCCGGCGATGCCCGGCGGGTCGGGGCTGCTGAAGTTCGCGAAACGGTTCCCGGACCGGATGTTCGATGTCGGCATTGCCGAGCAGCACGCGGCGACGATGTGCGCCGCGCTCGCGCTGGAAGGGATGAAGCCGGTTTTCGCCGTCTATTCGACGTTCCTGCAGCGGGCGTATGATCAGGTCGTGCACGATATTTGCCGCCATAACGCGAATGTGATTTTCGCCATTGACCGGGCAGGACTGGTCGGTCCGGACGGCGAGACGCATCAGGGCGTGTTCGACATCGCGTTTCTGCGCCATATTCCGAACATGGTGCTCATGATGCCGAAGGACGAGAACGAACTGAGGCGCATGCTTCGCACGGCCGTCGATTACGACGGCGGCCCGATCGCGGTCCGCTATCCGCGGGCCGCGGGGGTCGGCGTGAGCCTCGATCCCGACCCGCAGCCGATCCCGATCGGCGAATGGGAGACGGTACGCGAGGGCGACAGCGCGGTCGTGCTCGCCTGCGGCCCGATGGTCGGCCTGGCGATGGAGGCGGCGGAGCAGCTCAAGCGGGACGGCTTGCAGCTGCGCGTCGTAAACGCCCGGTTCCTGAAGCCGCTCGACGAAGCGATGCTGCTCGCTCTCGCCGGTGAAGGGCTGCCCGTCATCGTGCTCGAGGAAGGCGCGGTGCACGGCGGACTGGGCGGCGCGGTGCTGGAATTCTGTGCGCTGCGCGGCATCGACCATATGCGGATCAGGCTGATCGGCGTGCCGGACCGGTTCATCGAGCACGGCTCGATCAAAGAGCAGCGTGCGGAGATCGGACTGACCGTCGAACGGATCGTGAGCGAAGTGAAGCAGCTGCGGGCCCGGCCGGGCAGGCGCGCGAGCGTCATCCGCAGCTGACGCGGAGAAAGCGGACGGGAATCACATGTCAGACAAGGATCTCAATGGCAAGGAACGGATTGATGTGCTCCTCGTGGAGCAAGGGTTTTTCGAGAGCAGGGAGAAAGCGAAGGCGGCGATCATGGCCGGGCTCGTGCTCGCGGACGGCGAACGGATCGAGAAGAGCGGCGCCAAGGTGCCGCGCACGGCCGCGATCACGGTGAAGGGCGCGCCGCATCCGTATGTCAGCCGCGGCGGCCTGAAGCTGGAGAAGGCGATCGAAACGTTCGGCATCGCGATGGAAGGACGCGTCATGCTCGATATCGGGGCGTCGACCGGCGGATTTACCGACTGCGCGCTCAAGAACGGCGCCGCCCATGTCTACGCCATCGACGTCGGCTACAATCAGCTGGACTGGTCGCTCAGGCAGGACAGCCGGGTATGCGTCATGGAGCGCACGAACTTCCGCTATCTGAAACCGGAAGATTTGCGCGGCCCGCAGCCGGATTTTGCCGCGATCGATGTTTCATTTATTTCGCTCAGGCTCATCCTGCCGACGCTCAAGCAGCTGATTCCGCCCGGCGCGGGCGTCGTCGCGCTCATCAAGCCGCAGTTCGAAGCGGGGCGCGAAGCCGTCGGCAAGTCCGGCGTCGTGCGCGACCCGGCGGTGCATGAGGAGGTCATCGCCCGGGTGTGCGGCTTCGCGGAAGCCGAAGGATACGGCTTGCAAGGGCTGACGTATTCGCCGATTACGGGCGGTGAAGGGAATATCGAGTTTCTGGCTTACTGGCGGCTGGGCGCGGACGCGCGCTTCCAGGCATCAGCCGATGCGGTCGCGCGGCTTGTGGCGGAAGCGCACGCGGCGTTCCGCCGGGCTTGACCATTGAAGGAAAGCGGGAAAATGGACCATTCCATGGTTGCGGGGCCGTCGCAGATCGTTGTCGATCGCGGGCATCGCCAAGACCATGGCGCAGAGCATGCGGGGTCAATCGGTTGAACAATCGATTGACCTTTTTGCTTTCAAGGGAGCGCAAGCAGGATCAAGCCGCGTCTTCCGTTTGCACGAAATTTCTGGTATACTAGGACCAAACAAACGTTCCCGTTTATATTAATTATATTTGTGGAAGGAATTTCCGCCCCGAAGCGAGAACCTATAGCGCAAGCATTTCCATGCATGCTTGTTGCATGAAGGGGGCGGCGAATGTGAACAATGCGGCCGACTGGTTTCTCATGATCGCCGCCGGCGGTCTGATCGCCGTCTGGCTTTTTCGCCGGTTCTACGTCTGGCTCCATGAGCCGCCGGCCAGCCGCGTCTACCGGCTGGGCGAAGGATCGGAGCCGGACCCCGGCGACGAGACGGTGCGTTTCCTGACCGCAAGCGGCTATGAGGTCGTCTCGGGCAAGCATCGGGTGCCGATCGAGATCGAGGTGGACGGCGAGCTGATGCAGTCGCGGCTGTTCATCGACTATGTCGCCGTGAAGGACGGACGGACGTGGCTGGTGAAGACGGTGCGCGACCGGATGCCGATCGACTGGACCGGAGCCGGCGTACGGGACAAGTTTCTCGTATACGCGCTGCTCGTGCCGTCGGCGGAAGGCATCGTGTATGCGGATCCGAGGGAGCGGTGGCTGAGAACGATCACGTTCGCGATCGGAACGGAAGCTTAAGGAGGCAGGCCCAGGCAATGAAAGGATTCCGACAGATGAAGATTCGGGAGATTATCGGCGAACAGGAGATCGAGACGCAGGACGAGCTCGTCGAGGCGCTTCGCCGAGCCGGCCTGAACGTGACGCAGGCGACCGTCTCCCGCGACATCAAGGAGATGCAGCTCGTCAAGGTGCCGACCGAGGACGGGCGCTACAAATACTCGCTGACGGCGGAAAGCCGCGTCTACCCGCTGCAGAAGCTGAAACGGGCGATGCTCGATCATTTTGTCCATATCGACAGCGCGGACAATCTGATCGTCATGAAATGTCTGCCCGGCACGGCGAACGCGATCGGTTCGCTCATCGACGCGATGGAATGGAACGAGGTCATGGGCACGATCTGCGGCGACGACACGATTCTGATCATCTGCCGGACCAAAGCGCAGAGCAAGACCGTCGTCGACCGGCTGATCGGACTGCTGAATGAACCGGGGCGGAAATAGCCATCGTATTTATTGGCAGGAAGGGGACACGTCATGCTTCGCGAGCTGTCGATACGCAATCTGGCTGTCATCGAACACGTATCCGTATCTTTCGCGGAGGGGTTCCATGTGCTGACCGGCGAGACCGGCGCGGGCAAGTCGATTCTGATCGACGCGCTCAGCCTGGTCATCGGCGGCCGCGGCGCGGCGGACATCGTGCGCTACGGATGCGAGAAGGCCGAGATCGAAGCGCTGTTCGACCCGCCTGCCGGCCATCCGGTGCGGGAAGTGCTGGAATCGCTCGGCATCGAAGCGGAACCGGATGAGCCGATTGTCGTGCGGCGCGAATTGTCGGTCCAGGGCAAGAGCGTAAGCCGCGTGAACGGCCGGATCGTCAATCTGTCCATGCTCAGGGAGATCGGCGAATGTCTCGTCAACATTCACGGTCAGCACGAGCATCAGTCGCTGCTCAAGACGGAGCGGCACCTCGAGTGGCTCGACGCCTATGCGGGCGGGAAGCTGGCCGACCTGAAGCGGGATTATCAGGAGATCTACCGGCGATATACGGAGACGCGGAACAAGCTGCGGGAACTCGAAGACGCTTCGCGGCAAAACATGCAGATGCTCGATCTGTACAAGTTCCAGCTCGCGGAGATCGACGACGCGCGGCTAAAGCCCGGCGAGGACGAGGCGCTGCAGGATGAGCGCAGGCGGCTGGCGCATGCCGAGCGCATCATGCAGAACGCATCCGAGGCGTATGAGCTCATTTACGGCAATGCCGGGCTGGATGCGCTGGCCAGGGCGATTTCGCGGCTCGAGGATATCCGCAAGTACGACGCCCCGGCCATCGAGCCGCTGCTGGAGCAGCTGCAGTCGGCTTATTATCAGGCGGAAGACGCGGCGTACCAGCTCCGCGACTATCGCGAACGCATCGAGTCCGATCCCGAGCGGCTGACCGAGATCGAAGACCGGCTTGATCTGATCGGGGGGCTCAAGCGCAAATACGGCGAGCGCATCGAAGATATCCTCGAATACCGGGCGAAGATCGCCGACGCCATCGACAAGATGGAGAACCGGGACGAGCATCTTGAGCGGCTGCGCGAGGAAGAGCGCAAGCTGCGCGAGCAGGCGCAGCGCCTGGCGCTCGGGCTTTCGGAGCAGCGCCGGCTTGCGGCGGACCGGCTGGCGAAGGAGATCGAAAGCGAGCTCAAGGAGCTGCAGATGGAGCGCACGACGTTCAAGGTGCAGCTCGATCAGCAGCCGGGCGAGGATGGCGCGCCGAAGCTGGCGCCGCACGGAATCGACGAGGCAGTCTTCCTGTTCTCCGCGAATCCGGGCGAACCGCCGAAGCCGCTCGCGAAGATCGCTTCCGGAGGCGAAATGTCGCGCATCATGCTGGCGCTGAAGACGGTTTTCGCCGCGATCGACGGGGTGCCGGTTCTCGTGTTCGACGAAGTGGACACGGGCGTCAGCGGACGTGCCGCGCAGGCTATCGCGGAGAAGATGTCGAAGCTGTCCCGACGCTGCCAGGTGTTCGCGATCACGCACCTGCCGCAGGTGGCCTGCATGGCGGACCATCATTACGGCATTCGCAAGCAGACGCTCGGCGAGCGCACGTCCACGACGGTCGAACCGCTGCAAGGCATCGGCCGGGTCGAGGAGCTGGCACGCATGCTCGGAGGCGTGGAAGTGACGGATATGACGCGCCATCACGCCCGGGAGATGCTGGATCTGGCCGAACGGAAGAAGGGCGCTTGAAAGCCAGTCCGGGAATGTTTTATCGGTCATAAAAGAAAAGGGGCGGGGTTACCTTAAAGGTACGCCAACAGGGCGAAGCGACAGACACGGGAGCGGCAGCTTCCGCGGCTTCAATCGCATCGGGCGGCCTTTGTTCCCACGCCCGCGCCGACGAAGCCGCGAGAACCGCATGCCGGGCTAGTTCCGACATGCGGTTCATCGGCGGCTTTTTTCTATGCGCCGTCCGCATCCCGCCCGCTGTTCATCCAGATTCCTTAGGGAGCGTGAATCCATTGAATGACAGCGCACGGATCCGTTGGTTCGGTCTTCTGCTCGCCATTCTCGTCTGCGCGGCCGGTTTTACCGCCCCGTTTCGGCATTATGCCGCCTTCCCCAGTGAGCTGAATCTGTTCCTCGGCCAGCACAGACAGCTCGATTACACGATGCCGGTGCACGCCGACATCACGGTCGATCCATCCATCGTCAACATCAACGGTTCGGACAGCCGTTCGGTCAAGGTTGATCTGCGCAAGCCGCTGTCGATCGTTCCGCAGTCCAGCGGCATGGCCAAGCTGAAAATGAAATTATTCGGTACCATTCCTTTCAAGACGGTCACCGTCCATGTCGTTCCCGGGCTGAAAGTGATACCCGGCGGCCAGACGATCGGCGTCAAAGTGAAATCGGACGGCATCATGGTCGTCGGTCATCATCAGGTGAAGACGGAAAAAGGCGAAACGCTGTCGCCCGCCCAGTCGGCCGGCATCCGCCTCGGCGATCTGATCATGAGCGTGAATGGCGTCAAGCTGAAGGAAGTCAGCCAGATGGCGAAGATGGTCGAGCAGGCGGGCAAGGAGGGCAAGGCGCTGAAGCTCACGATCGAGCGTGGAACCGAGAAATTTGAAAAAGAACTCAAGCCGGTCTATGACGCGGAAGACCGGGCGTGGCGGCTCGGTCTCTATATCCGGGATTCCGCTGCCGGCGTAGGCACGCTGACATTCTACGCGCCGGAACAGGGCGTATATGGCGCTCTGGGGCACATCATCACCGATATGGACACGCAGGCGCCGATCCGGGTCGGAGAAGGGCAGATCGTGCAGTCAAGCGTCACGTCGATCAACAAGAGCTCCAGCGGCGAACCCGGCGAGAAAAGAGCGCATTTCGTCAAGGAAGGGAAGGTGCTCGGCACCGTCGAGCGCAATACACAGTTCGGCATATTCGGCCGGATGAGTGAACTGCCGAAGCCCAGCTACGACGACAAGGCAATTCCGGTCGCGTTTGCCGATGAAGTGAAGGAAGGGCCGGCGCATATTTTGACGGTGGTCGACGGTCAGAAAGTGGAGAAGTTCGATATCGAGATAACGCGTGCGATGCGCCAGACCGAGCCGGCCACGAAAGGCATGATCATCAGGATCACCGACGAGAAGCTGTTGAAACGGACGGGCGGCATCGTGCAGGGGATGTCCGGCAGTCCGATCATCCAGGACGGTAAACTGGTCGGCGCCGTCACCCACGTATTCGTCAACGATCCGTCATCGGGATACGGCTGCTACATCGAATGGATGCTCGGCGACGCGGGCATTCTGCCCAACGCGCACCAACGGAAGCTTAAGGCGGGTTAACGCCCTAAGCTTTCGTTGCATCAGCCCGTGTCGAAAAATGTTGAACATCCTAGAAATCACGGATATCTTGGAATAAATTTTTATTATATTCATCATCACAAAAAAAGTAAAGAAAAATATTTTAACATGAAGGAATTTCCTTCCCCGTGTCGAAGCGGTAATATATCGGGGAGGAAACAGACCTTCCACAAGTGAATCCCATTCGAATAAGGAGGACTCACACCTTGCAAAGAATTGAAGTATTGCTGGCTGACGACAACCGTGAATTTACGAATCTGCTCTCCGAGTACATCTCAGAACAGAGCGACATGACAGTCACGGGCGTAGCCTACAACGGCGAAGAAGTGCTTCGGCTGCTGGAGGAATCCCGCAAGGCGCCGGACGTCCTCATCCTGGACATTATCATGCCGCATCTCGACGGCCTTGGCGTGCTTGAACGGCTGCGCGACATGGATCTCAATCCGATGCCGAAAATCATCATGCTGACGGCATTCGGTCAGGAGAATATTACGCAGAAGGCGGTTCAGCTCGGCGCGTCCTACTACATACTGAAGCCATTCGACATGGAAATCTTGGCCAACCGCATCCGCCAGCTGGTGAACAATCCCGTGTTGTCGCCGGCCGCGAGCTACGGCTCGGTGCTGCCGAAGACAACCAACGTCGTGCCGATCGGCAAGAGCAAAAATCTCGACGCCAACATCACGAGCATCATCCACGAGATCGGCGTGCCTGCCCATATCAAAGGGTATCAATACCTGCGCGAAGCGATCACGATGGTGTACAACAACATCGAAATTCTCGGCGCGATCACGAAGACGCTCTATCCGGCAATCGCCGAGAAGTTCAAGACGACGCCATCCCGCGTCGAACGCGCCATCCGGCACGCCATCGAAGTCGCCTGGACACGCGGCAACATCGACTCGATCAGCCATCTGTTCGGCTACACGATCAACATCAGCAAGTCGAAACCGACGAACAGCGAATTTATAGCAATGGTTGCCGACAAATTGCGGATCGAGCACAAGGTGTCGTAGGCCAGGCGGGGCAAGGGTTTACGGGTTTTCGTGAATTTTCTGACGAAACCGACCAATATTTTTCAGGCCAACAAACATTGAAAATCCATGCCGATAAAATTCCCCTGTTTATTGGTTTGCAGCAGAACCAATGGCAGGGGTGTTTTTATGACGGAATTTGAATTCCAGATCGAAAACTTCATGCTGTACTGCACGTCCAAAAACCTGTCCCGGAAGACGCTGGCCAGTTATGAGCAGTCGCTCAAGTTGTTTGCGGCGTATTTGCGGGACAAGTTTGCTATCACGGACCCGGCCCACGTGCAGTCCGGCCATATCCGCCAGCACATCAAGTACCTCCGGGAACGCGGCAAGTACACGGTGGTGGTGGATCAGGCGCGGAAAGCGTAAGGTGGCCCTATTTGTCAAGACAGATTTTAAAAAATAGAGGCTCGGAAATAAAGCAGGGTTCTGAGTCCGAATGAGGGGTGAATGAGGCGGATATGTCGATGAAATGGCAGGTATGTAAGCTGATTTCAAGAATGTGCATGCCAAAGAACCCGCAAAAGGGCATTTTTTAAAAAAATGCCATGAAAACCCATTTGCATCGGATCGGCGAATTCGCCGTCATCGCCCGGCGGAGCGGAGATGAATGGTTCGTCGGATGTATTGCGAACGAGTACGGGTGGGAGCTCGACATTACCCTTGACTTCCTCGATCCGGGCATTCCATATATTGCCCGCATTTACGCCGACGATCCGGAAGGCGCGGTTTCCCGAACCCGGGTGGCCGTCTCGGTGAAGGAAGTGAAGGCCGGCGACGTTCTGCGCGTGACGATGGCGCCGTCCGGCGGACAGGCGATCCATCTGGCGCCGAACAAGTAATTTCACCAATCTTTTTGTTGCCCGACGCTTTATAATGGGGGTATAATCAATCCCCTGAACAAGCGCATCATTCGACACAAAGCGGGTTTGGGCGAAATCCGGTTTCCGTAGGAGGCGATGAGATGAGGCTATTCCGCAGATTGTGGCAGAGCGTATTTGTCAAGTTTTCCGCATCGTTTCTGCTGGTGGGATTGGTCCCGCTCATCGCCCTCAGCATTTTTTCGTTGCAAACGTTTACAGGCCATGTACAACAGTTCACCATGAACAATTTGCAGCAAATGTCGCTTTATATGAGCTACAACATCAACAATCTGTTTTCCGACTACGACGAGATTTCCAAGCTGATGTACACCGGCCGGTATGAAGGGGGCACGATCAATACCTGGGTCAGCCAGACGGTCAATGTCAACGAGGAAGAGAAGATCAACAACACTTCCATTGAGAGCTTTCTCCAGATCATCGTCAGCAGCGACAAACATATCCGCTCCGCCTATTTCGTGCGCGCGTTGGACCGGAAATTGTACTTTCAGACCAAGGAAACCACGGCGTTCACCCCGGAAAGGCTGCCGGTCGGCGAATGGATGGAATCTTTGCGCGAACAGCCGAACCGGCTGGCGATCATTCCCACCCATGATGACTTCTATTACTGGGGAACAGACCGGAAAGTCGTCACGTTCGGCCGCAATCTGATCGACATTTCGGGCAACCCCCAGCCGGATCCAAAGGTGGTGGGCACGCTGTTTTTCGATGTGGACGTGGCCGCTTTCGAAAGTCTGTTCAACGGGCTCGATCTGGGCGCCAAGGGAGAGATTCACGTGCTGGACGGCCTTCAGCGCGTCTTCTTCAGCAGCACCAGGAACTATGGGGACGCTGCGGCGGCCGGGGGCGGGGATGACGGCCATCATCTGGTTTATCGCGAGTCGGTTCCGTACATCAACGGGCAGGTCATACTGCGCATTCCCCGCCGGGATCTGTTCGAGCAACTGACCACGACCCGGACGGCGGTGTACATCGCGATCGTGTTCTGCACGCTGGTCATCGTCGTGATGGGCATGTGGTTCTCCAAACGGCTGCTGGCGCCGATCCAGAACGTGCTACAGCACATGCTCAAGGTCGAGTCGGGCAATCTGAACACCAAGATCGAGCGGTACGGACGGGACGAAATCGGCCGGTTGGCCCACAGTTTCAACCGGATGGTCGAGCGGCTGAACGCGTTCATCAACGATGCGTACGTGGCGCAGATCAAGCAGAAGCAAGCCGAACTGAACGCGCTGAAAAGCCAGATTCGGCCGCACTATTTGTACAATACCCTGGAAGTGATCCGGATGAATGCCGTCTACAACGACGACGAGGAAGTCGCCGAGATGATCCGGTCGCTGTCCAATCAACTGAAGTACGTGATCGACTACGGGGAAGATTGGGTGACCGTGCGCCAGGAACTGGACCATCTGCAAGATTACTTCTACATCATCCGCGTCCGTTACGACAATCGCATCGGGCTTCAAGTGCATGTAAACGACGAGCGTCTGCTCAAAATCATGATCTTGAAGCTGTCTCTGCAGCCAATCGTGGAGAACGCCGTGCAGCACGGTATCATGCCGAACGGCGGCAGGGGATCGATCATCGTCATGCTGGAGCAGCGAGGCGATCGTCTTGTCGTTTTCGTTCAGGATGACGGCGTCGGGATCGGATCGGAGCGGCTGGCCGAGTTGATGGCCAGTCTGCACGATGCCCGCACTCCCGCGGCCAAGGTCGGCTTAAAAAATGTGCACGAACGCATCCGGTCGGCATGCGGCGAACCTTACGGCGTGGAAATCGAAAGCGAACCGGGCGTCGGCACCTGCGTTCGGCTGACCTATCCGATCCGAACCTCTTAAAGAACCGGCACATCGATCATAAAAATGCGTCATTTATGCCGCCGCGATTCAAGACTAATGTGGAATTGCGGCCGGCCTGTGCAAAATTTGAACGTTTCGGTCGCATTTGAAGTTTCGTCCCCTTGGGAATCTGATGGTTTCGTTCGAATTTACGGTCGTGGAAACAGAACAGCCGTGCTATGGGTAAAGCTGCAAGTACGATCACCTAAAACCTGTTGTCGAGAGAGGGGTAGGAACATGCAGCTTTCTGTTGATTTGCTGACCGAATGGAACGTTCACGGGGAAAGAATCGCAGGCGGATATTCCTTGATGCGCGGGCTTCGCCTCGAGTTTCCGGCGCCTGAACATGCGAAAGGTTGGTACCCGATCGGCTTCGAACGCGGCCACGACGCCTCGCTGGATGTCATGGGCTGGCATGGTTTAAAGCTTGGCCTGATGCTTCGGGAGGAATCGGCGAACCTCACCGTAACCGCGCATTTCGCCGACGGCGGGAGCGCTTCAAGGGATCGAACCAGGCGAAGTGTCGGTTCATTTGGCGGAATATCTCGGCGAGCGGCTCCTGCGGGAGGAATTGGCATCCGGAAAAGAGAGGTGAGCCCGATGATCAAGGTGCTTCTGGCCGACGATGAGCCCATCATCCTGCGGGGATTGCGCAAGCTGGTGCCATGGGAGCAGATGGGGATGACGATTGTGGGCGAAGTGGAGGACGGCGCCCAACTGGCGGCGGTTCTCCTGTCGGATCCGCCCGACATTCTGGTCAGCGACATCCAGATGCCGAATCTGTCGGGAATTGAAGTGATCAAGCGGATCAAGGATCTGAATCTCGAGGTGAAAGTCATCTTCATCAGCGCCTACAAGGAATTTTCCTATGCCCGGGATGCCGTCTCCTGCGGTGCCCTGGGCTATCTGGTCAAACCGATCGACCGGCGGGAACTGGAAGAGACCTTGCGCAGCGCGCAAGCGCAAATCCTGAAGGAACGCGAGGATCATACGATCAAGGAACGGCTCCTGTTCTGGGAAGAACGCAAGCGGCAGGAGATGGAGGAAGAGATGCTCGACCGCCTGCTGGACGGGCGGCCGGTGAACATCGGACATCTCGGCAATAGGCTGGGGGACGGCCGGGAGATTGCGACGTTCACGGTGGCGGCGATGGAACCGGATCAGCCCGGGAGCAAGACCGGAAGCTGGCGGGATGAAGACAAAAATCTGGTCGTGTTCGCGATCCGGAATGTCCTTTACGAGATGACCTCCCGCATGCCTTCCATCATGACGTGTTTTCGGGACGGACGGTTCTTTCTGGTATTTCTGGACATGGATCCGGACGCCGTGCTGGCTTTTGCCGCGGATGTGCAGCACAAGATCAATACCTATCTGAAGCTGGACGTGTCGATCGGCATCGGCGGCTCCGTGCAGACGGCCGCGGAGGTTCCGGTCTCCGGCCGACAGGCCATAGACGCCTTGCGCAGCAAGTTCTTCCGCGGCTTGAATCGGCTGCTTCCCTGGAAGCCCCTGACCGGCGAGATGCCTTCGGAGAAGGAGCTTTACGAGAATCAGCAGGCCGTGATCTGCGGATTGTCGCATCTGGACTGGGAAGCGGCCAACATCGCGCTGGATCAGCTTCTGCGGAGCATTGAACGGATGACGTTCGGCAATAAGGAACTCGCTGTCAACGTCTGCGTCACCTCCCTGTTCCTGTTCGTGCGCGAGTTGAAGAACGCCAGCTATGATCTGGAAGAATGGGAAGCCAATCCCGCCAACGTGCATGCCGATTTCAACCGGTCGGACACGTACCAGGAACTGCAGATGAAGATGCGGGACCGGATCGGCTGCCTGTTCCGACAGCTGCAAAACAGCGCCAGCCATCAGGACAAGCAGTTGATCCAGAAAATCAAGCGATACGTCGAGACGCAGTATATGGACGAGATCACCCTGGAATCGGCCGCCGCGCTCGCGTACATGAACCCGTACTATTTCAGCGCCTTCTTCAAGAAGCACATGGGGAAGAACTTCAAACAGTATGTGACCGAAGTGCGCATGAAAGAAGCGGTGCGGCTGCTGCTGCAGACCGATCTGATGGTCTACGAAATCGCAGAGCGGGTCGGCTACCAGAATGCGCGACATTTCAGCGGTGTGTTCCGGAAGATGTACGGCAAGCTGCCGAACGATTACCGGCAGGAACAGAGAGCGAAATGGAGCGGATCATCATCTTAAAGATACGGCACTTGCGCCTTAAAAAACGTCATTCATGCCTCCCGTCTCCGGTGCTAATCTGAAATCGACAAAATTCAAGGGAGGTCAAGCAATGGCAAAAAGAAAAAACGCTCTGCGTCTGGTCAGCCTGCTGGTTGCTGTGGCGTTGATCCTGGCGGCCTGCGGCGGGGGCAAAGGCGCGAACAACCAGTCGACATCGACGAACAACGGTTCCTCCACGGGTTCATCCACGACGACGGGAAGCGGTTCCGGCGGAACGGCCGAGCAGCCGCCGAAGGAAGTTTCTTTCACGATCGGGTTTGCGACGGGGGATCCGGCGGGCAAGAAGGCGATCGAAGACGTCATTGACGCTTTTACCGCGGCCTATCCGCACATCAAGGTCGTCAACGTCAGCGACTCGGCGGCCTCCGTATCCTACCTGGACTGGCTGAAGACGAAGGAGGCGGTTGGCGAATTCCCCGACCTGGTAGAAATGCGCGACACCAAGGTGTTCGTCGAAGCGGGGAAACTCGCCGAATTGCCGGAAGATCTGCACAGCCTGTTCGCCTTCTTGCCGCAATTTGAAGGCAAGTACTACAACGCTCCGTTGGCCGGCACGGCGCCGATCGGCATCATTTACAGCAAGAAGGCCTATGCGGACGCGGGCATTACGGAACTGCCCAAGACCTATGAAGAATTCCTGGAAATTCAGGAGAAGCTGAAGCAGTCCGGCATCTCCCCGATTGTCGTCGGCGGCAAGGACATCTGGCACATGGGCTTCTGGGTCAACTACTTCCTGATCAATGAAGTCTATTCCGAAGATCCGGACTGGAACTCGAAGCGCAACAGGGGCGAGGCAAGCTTCACCGACGAGAACGTGGTGCAGGCGATCTCGGATTACAAGGAACTGTTCCAGAAATACGTGGACAAGGGTTGGCTGAGCACCGCAGACAACCAGACGGCGTCGTTCCTGGTGACCGGCAAGGCCGCGCAGCTTTACTCCGGACCGTGGATGTTCGCGCAGATCCAGGAAGCCGATCCGAATTTCGAGTTCGGATTCTACGCGATCCCCGACCGCGAAGGGGACGTAAACGTCGTAGGCCTGCCGACGCTGTCGGGTTGGTCCTTCTCCGCCGAGGCCGCGAAAGATCCGGACAAGCTGGAAGCGATGAAGACCTTCATCCGGTTCTTCTACGATCCGGAGATTTACAGGGAAACCCTAAAGAAGAATAACAGCATTCCGATCACGGCAGCGGACGCGTCGTACGAAGCGGGCGAACAGATGCAGGAAGTGCTCCGGCTGATTGCCGATCCGTCCGTCACCAAGTCCCTCATGTTCAACCAATGGTACGGGGAAAACGCCATCCCGCCGCAATTCCGTAACTGGTTCTACAAGCATCTGCAAGAACTGGTGGTAAACGACGGCGATGTCGTGACCTACATGAAAAAGGCGGACGAGCAATACGACAACGATTTGAAAGCGAATCAGCAATAAGGGGCGCATGACGAACGATAACCTCCCGTGCGGAGGTTATCTTTTTATCAAAGCTTGCACGGGGAGGTTGCGGAGCCTTGCACGAGACATTGAAACCGAAGAGAAAGCAACCCTGGAAGCATTACGCGCTGTGGTTCATCCTTCCGTCCTTCGTCTTCTATACCGCGTTCGTCATCCTCCCGACGGTCAGCAGCTCTTACTACAGCCTGACTTCGTGGGATGGCATCAGTTCCAATATTCGTTTTATTGGACTGGAAAATTACCGGGAGATCTGGGCGAGCTCCCGTGTCCACAACGCCTTGTACAATACGCTATTGCTCGCGGTTGTGCTTGTCATTCTGGAAAATATCGTCGCGCTTGCGCTGGCCCTGATTGTCGACCAGGTGCGCTGGTTCAGTAAATTGTTCCGAAGCATTTTCTATCTGCCAGTGCTGATGAGCGGCATCGTCATGGGGTTCATCTGGGTCATTTTGTTGAACTACAATTTCGGCGTGGTCAACCAGCTTCTGGATTTGATCGGATTGTCGGCGTGGAAACGCGATTGGCTCGGCGACCCCGATTTTGCGATGATTTCGATCATTCTGGCGACCGTATGGAAATCGGTCGGCTATTACATGGTCATCTATCTGGCGGGATTGCAGGGCATTCCGAAAGAGCTGCTGGAAGCGGCAAGCATCGACGGCGCCGGACGCTGGCAACGGTTCCGGAATGTCACGTTTCCCTTGCTGGCGGGCGCCATCACGGTTTGCGTCATTCTGTCGATGATCAGCGCACTGAAAATCTTTGACCAGATTGCGGTCATGACGGACGGCGGGCCCGGGTTCGAGACGGAAACGCTGACCTACATTATTTACAAAGTCGCCTTCGGCGAACTGAGGCAAGGATTCGGTACCGCGCTGGGGATCGTGCTGTTCCTGATCATCCTGATCGTCTCTGTCATCCAGATCCGAGTGCTTCGCAGAAGAGAGGTTGAAATGTGACATGAACCGCAAAGAACGCTTGATCCAGGACATCCTGCTGTTTGCCGTTACGGCGCTCCTGGCCGTTGTCTTCTTCTTCCCGATCTTCTTCAACGTCATGTCCGCGTTCAAGAGCAACGGCGAAATTCTGCGGGACGCCATCGCGCTGCCGAAAGACCTGTATCTGGACAGCTTCAAATACCTGCTCACGGAGACGCGCTATCCGCGGGCGATCGTCAACAGCGTCATCCTGACCGTGCTGTCCATCCTGCTCATGATCGTGATCAATCCGATGGCGGCGTACGCCATCGGCAGGACGAACAAGCGCTGGACCAACATGATGTACGTTTACTTCCTGCTCGGCATGATGGTGCCGTTTCAGGTGTACATGATTCCTTTGTTCCGGGAACTGAAGATGATCGGCCTGTTCGGCAATCTGGCCGGTCCCATCGTGATCTATATTTCCGGTTCGGTCGGATTCGGTGTGCTGCTGTTCACGAGCTTTCTGAAAGGCGTGCCCGTGGAGATCGAAGAGTCCGCCCAAATCGACGGCTGTTCGCGCCTGCGGATGTTCTGGCAGATCGTCTTCCCGCTGCTGGCGCCCTGTACGGCCTCCATGGTGGTGCTCCAGGGGCTGGGCATCTGGAACGACTTCCTGATGCCGATGCTCGTGCTGCCGTCCGGGCAGGCGAAGACGATGATCGTTGAAATCTACTATTTCGTCGGCGAGTATGTGTCCCGCTGGGACATGATCTTCGCGGGCACGACGATGTCCATTGTGCCGGTGTTCCTGGTGTTCATTTTCCTGCAAAAGTATTTCATCAAGGGCATCGCGACGGGTGCCGTGAAAGGTTGAACCTGAAGTGGAGAATACGAAGTCGGGGGGATTTTTCGCAGTGGCAGATTTTCTGAATGATCAGCAAAGATCTTGGCTGAATGAGGTCTGGGACAAGCTGCAGGCCAAGATGTCCGCGCAATGCGACCGGATCGGGTCCAGAATTCCTTATGCGCCGGAAGGCGGAAAATACGCGGAGGACAAGGGCGAAACCGACATTTACTGGTGGACGAACGGCTTCTGGCCCGGCATGCTGTGGCAGATGTATCACGCCACGGGAGAGGAGAAATACCGGGCCGCGGCCGAGGCGGTGGAGGCGAGGCTGGACAAGGCACTGGACGGCTTCACCGGACTGCACCACGATGTCGGCTTCATGTGGCTGCATACGGCGGTGGCCAACTGCCGGATGACCGGCAGCGAACGATCGAAAGCGAGGGGCTTGCACGCGGCCAACCTGCTGGCCGGACGGTACAATCCGCGCGGCCGATTCATCCGCGCCTGGAACGACGACTGCACCGGCTGGATGATCGTGGACTGCATGATGAACATCCCGCTGTTGTACTGGGCAGGCGAGACGCTGCGCGATCCGCGGTTCATCCATATCGCGAAAGATCATGCGGATACGGCGCTCAAGCATGTTGTGCGCCCGGACGGATCGTGCAACCACATCGTCATTCTCGATCCGGAAACCGGCGAATTCGTCGACAATCCCGGCGGCCAGGGCTACGCGTCGGGCTCGTCCTGGTCGCGCGGCCAGGCCTGGGCGCTGTACGGGTTCGCGCTCAGCTATAGGCATACGCGGGAAGAACGGTATCTGAGCGCCGCGAAGCAGGTCGCGCATTATTTCATCGCCAATGTGGCCGGAACGGATTTCGTGCCGTTGGTTGATTTCCGCGCGCCGGCGGAGCCCGTGATGTACGATTCGACGGCCGGCGTCACCGCCGCCTGCGGCCTGCTGGAGATCGCCGATGCCGTCGGCGAGCTGGAACGCCCGCTGTACGCGAACGCCGCCGTCCGGATCATGCAGGCGACGGACCGCAAATTCTGCAACTGGGACATCGATTCGGATTCCATCGTCGCTGGCGGCGTGGAAGCCTATCACAGCGACCATGGGATCACCGGCAAGCCGATCATCTACGGCGATTACTTCTTCCTCGAAGGCGTGCTTCGTCTGCTGGGGCGGTCTTTTCTCATCTGGTGACGAAGTGCCGCATCCGGATGCCGTCAGGCCGGGGCCGTGGGCCCCGCCTGATGCGTGTACGCCCAGCATGGGCGTCATCTATAGGGCGGAAGTCCCGAACGGGGGCTGGCGAGCGTCTACCATTAGCCAAAGGCAAGGGTGCCTGTCGCGAGGCAGGATCCGAAGGAAGCCGAAGGCAAACGCACGGGCCAAGGTTCACGAACGGGATTTGAGGCAGGGTTGGCCGGATGAGTCACCACGACATGACGAAATCCAAAGCCGCCAAGGGCCAGTCCTGTAACTCCAGTGGTCGCGGGCGGAAAGATGACGATCTTATCTGGGGAGGCCTGCGGAATACGCGAAGTGACTTCGTAACCGCAATCGGGACCGTCTGATCCAGCAAGCCCTGCTGCAAGTGTTGACACCGATTATCGACGGTGGATTCTCCCACCTGAGTTTTGGATTCGGCGAACCCATGACACGGTGCGGCAAGCCCAGGCGTACATCCGGGACGGATACCGCTGGGTGGTGGACATGGATTTGGAGAAGTTCTTCAACCGGGTCAACCATGACATCCTGATGGTGCGGGTGACGCGGAAAGTAAGGGACAAGCGCGTCCTGTAACTGATTCGCTCTTACTGAACGCGGGAGTCACGGTAAACGGAGTGGTCCATGACACGGAAGAGGGGACGCCGCAAGGAGGGCCCTTAAAGTCGCCCCCTCCTACTCGATTTTAAAAACACAGCGGTTGATTCTAAAAAAAATGCATTCAACCCCTGCAAGCTTCCTGTTATATTCGAATCGACTGCGCAAGTCAATATCGCAAAAGGAGTTGATGAGCATGGCAGGGGTATTGCGACCGGCAGGCGTTTCCCGGTTCCGCCGGTGGGTGGCTGCATGGCTGTCGGCGATCATGGTCTTGTCGTGCGCGCCATTACCGGCGCAAGCGACGCCGGCTCCCGCGGACGGAACCCTCGATTATCCGTCGCTTGCGACCGCGACCGGCATCTTCGGCCAGAACAGCACAACGTTTTCTCCGGTGGATCTCTCGAAACTGAATGACGACGACACCGCCACCCATCCCGGCGACTTCTATACGCCGAACAGTTATTTTACGCTTGATTTCGGCGTGGGCAACGGCGTGAAGGTGTCGCAGGTGAGTATGCAGGCCCGCGCCAATTTTGCTGCGCGCATGAGCAACGGGCGGGTGCTTGGCTCCCTGGACGGGACGGTCTGGAAGGAAATTACCGTCTCCAGGGCGTCCGGCAGCGTAACGGATATGCAGACGTTGGATATCTTGCTCGAAGACCAGGCTGTTCCTTACCGGTTCCTGCGAATCATGGGGGATGGCAGCAACAACATTTTCAACATCGGGGAACTCCGGATTTCCGGAGAATTGGTTGAGCCGGAAAACCTGCTTGGCGATGTAGCCATTTTCTCCGATCATCCCGACGATCCGTCGAAAGCGCTTGCCGGCGATACCGTGACCGTATCGTTCACCTCGACCGAACCGATCGCCAATGTGAAGCTGTATGTCAACGGGAAAACGTATGCCGCCCAAAGCGAGGACCAGATTCACTGGACGGCGAGCTTTACGGTCAGTCCGTATGATTTTCCGAAACCGGTAGCGTTTGCCGTCGCCTATACGGACACGACTGGGAATTACGGAAGAACGGCCTTCGCTTCCACGGACGGAAGCAGCGTGACCGTGGAGGAGCCAGACGATCATCTGGATCTGCTGACGCTGGCCGCCGCCTTCGGCATTCCGACAGCGAACGGGAGCATCAACTTCGGCTCGTCTCAGGCCGGAGACTTCGCCTCTAGGATCATGGACCGCGATGCGAGCACCTATGCCAACTGGAACGGCCCGAACAATGACGGGTATGCCTCTCTCGTCATCGACATGGGGGAAGGCAACGCGGTTTCTCTGGACCGGGTTTACCTGCTGGCGCGGCCGGACCAGGTCACGAGAATCGCCGGCGCCTATCTGCAAGGATCCCATGACGGCGAAACCTGGATCCAGGTGAGCGGCAAAGCGGCCGCCTCGGCCGACTGGCAGACGTTGACCATCACCGATCCCTTATCGTATCGCTATCTGAAAATTACGAACGACAACAGATGGTACCTGAATATGTCCGAAATCAAGTTTTACGGAAAGTTCCGGCAGGCCGGCGACTTGTATCCCGACGACCTGCAGATTCAGGTCAATGCCGCGCAGGCGATCGTCGACAAAGGACAGCAATCTTATTCCGACGATACCTGGCAGGCGCTCTTGCAAGCGCTCGCAGAAGCGCAGGCTGCTCTGGATGAACTGGACGGAGGCTCGATCACCCAGGAGGAGTTGGATGCGTTGACCGCGGCTCTGACCGCCGCCATCAACGGATTGAAGGTAGAGGTGCGGGTGCTGGAAACCATCAGCCCGGAAGGATTCATTCATCCCGGCGTTGCCGGTCTGACCAAGGAAGTGCTGGAGAATCTCCGGACACAGATCCTGAACCAACAGGAGCCATGGTACAGCTATTACCAGGCCATGCTGGAGACTTCGTTTGCGAGCAAGAATTTCTCCATGTCCAACTCCCTGGACGGGGTAAACATCAGACAGGACGCCTACAACGCCAGAAACGTGAGAGATATGGCGTTGAATGACGGCCAGCGGGCGTTCACGCAAGCGCTGCTGTACTTCATTACCGGCGATGAGACGTACCGCGCCAACGCACTGCGCATTCTCCGGATCTGGGGGCAGATGGACCCGGACAAGTATCAATACTATACGGACGCCCACATCCATAACGGCATTCCGCTCTATTACATGATCGCGGCGGCGGAAATTCTCCGGTACACCACTTCGTCCGAGGAGCTGAGATGGACGGAAGAGGATACGGAGACGTTCGTCCGGCATGTAGTGAATCCGACGGTCCGGACATTCCTGGACTTCAACGACAAGTTCATGAATCAGCACAACTACCCGCTGTACGGATCGATCGCAGCTTACATCTTCACCGATGACAAGGAAAATTACGCCAAAGCGGTCGAATGGCTGACGGTCAACGCATCGGCGCCGGATCCGTACATGACGGGCTCCATCTACTGGCTCTTCCGGGAAATGACGCAGAACGACGATACCGGCGATCCGGTTGAACCCCATGTCCAGCACGTGGAAATGGGGCGCGACCTGGCCCATGGCGAAGGAGACGTCGTCAATTTCATCAATCTTGCCAGATTGGTGGATGCCCAGGGGACCAAAGTGGATCCGGTTACCGGGACGATAGCGGAAGACGGGAACGGCGTATCGATCTACGAGTTCCTGAACGACCGCATTTTGAAGGGGGCCGATTACTACGCGAAAAACGCGCTGGGCTACGATATCGTCTGGACGCCGGTAAAAGCCACGGCGGCATCCGAAACGGCCAAAGAGAAAATCTACATGATTCCGTCGGACGAATACAGAGGACGATTCCACTATTTGGGTCTTGGCGGATGGGATCTCTACTACGTGTACCGCTACAAGTTGGGATATACGGAAGAGGAGCTGGAGCAGAAGGCTCCGTACTTCGTCAAGGCATTCCGGACGCGGGTTGAGCCGAACCATTATTTCTCCGGCGACGGTTCGAGCGCCGACGTCGCCAGGATGGAGACGGGGGCGGAATGGTGGGTCTATATCCCGGCGGAAGTCGCGCAGGAACCGGCGGATTCGATCGCGCGCAGGGTGAAACCGAGCGTTCCCCAGGAGCAGCGTTACATCCTGCAGCTTGATGAAGCTTACAGCATTATCGACGGGTCCAACGAGGTGAAGGAAAGCGCGGATCTGATTTGGACGGAGTCCGAAGGCGATGTCCGCTATATCCGTGCGATCGCCAGCGACAATCAGACCCTGTTCGCGGCATACCGGATCTTCTTCATCAACCGGAATAACACCTCGAATGTCGCGCTCAAGTTCCGAACCAACGGACGGGCGTTGCTGGAATTGAAGAAGGACAAGGACTCGGCGCCGTTCCGCACACTGGAGCTCCCGGATACCGGTGGCGAATGGAGATTCATCACGTTCGACATGGGGAAAAATTCCGTGTCGTACGGCCAGTTCCCAAACAGGACCTTCCTGATGTACGTCAATGTTGTGGGTGACGGGAGCACAGTGGACATTGACTATATGGACATCAAGGCCGACAATACGCTGACTCCGCCTGTGTTCAATAAGATCGAAGGTCCCGGATTGACGCTGTCCCTGTTCGCGGGCAGTACCGTAAATTATGATTTCTCGGCGACAGATCCGAACAACTCGGATACGGTGAGCTATGAGCTGCAGGGAGACGCGCTTCCCGGAGCGGCGCTGAATCCGGCAACCGGCGCATTTTCCTGGTCGCCCACGGAGGCGGAAGCCGGCACCTATCAAAGTCTGATCGTTGCATCCGACGGCGTATCCGTATCGACCTTGAAGCTGACGGTTCATGTGGCGGCCGACCGCATGGCTGCCATCGCGAACGTGATCGCGCCTTACCGGCCGGACAAGGCATACGAGTCGGATTCGTTGGAGTCGTTCGAACATTTTTATGACCAGGTGCTCGGCATGCTGGATTCCGCTTCGGATAGCGATTTCTATGCGGCGCTGGACGAACTGACGAAAGCGGTCGCGGACCTGAAGCTTCTGAATCCGCTGCTGCCTGACGGCAGCCTGGACTTCACCCGCAGCTCGGTCAGCACGTCGCTGCAGCCCGGTTTTGACTCCTATCTGGTCGACAACAACCCGGTCACCTTCTCCGGCGATTTGACGGCCAAATATTTCACGATGGATTTCGGGCCGAATTTCCGGGTCGCTCCGACCGCGTTCGCGCTGCAGCCTCGCAACATCTGGCCTGAGCGCATGTCCGGCGCGATCATCTTCGGCTCCAACGACGGCGACAATTGGGTTCGGCTGACGGACGAAGCCGCGTACGAAAACAAAATGCAGCAATTGAGCGTAAGAGAAGAACGGCTCGGTGAAGCCTATCGCTTCTTCAAGGTTTCGACGCTGGAATCCACCGACTACTATGCCCGCAAGAATACCATTCTGAGTGTGGGCGAGTTCCGGATTTACGGCGAACGCATCGAAATTCCGACGAGAATTTCCCATGTATCCATCCATACGGACGCGACTCCGCTGACCCAGCACATGCAAGGCAGCGACGCCGCCAACAGCATGCAGGTGCCGGTCAAAAAGGCGGTTGCGGGAAACAAGCTGTGGCTGGAAATCAAGACCAAGCAGCCGCTGACGCAGCTGAACGTCAAGCTTGCAGGCATGGATGCGCTTGTCACCCGGGTGGATGACCTGAATTACGTCGCCGAAGTCGTATTGGATGAAGAAGCTGCCCGGCGCAATGCCAGCAGGAAAGCTTCCATCGAAATCACTTACCGCTATCTGGATGCCAAGAACAACAATGTGGAGACGGAAGGAGCGGTGTTGACCGATACGACCGACGGCAGTTCGGTGCTGATATCGGATGTTTCCCGACGCATAGACGATATCATGAGCAAGGCGACGGTCAGCTTCAACCGGCCAACGGACAACGGCGCCGAAATCGGTCCGCGTCTGTTCGACCGCAACACGACCACCTTCGTCGATGTCCGGAACGAGAAAAGTGCCGGTGGTGGTGTGTATTATCTCTTCGATTTTGGCGAGGGCGCCGTATCGTTGACGAGCGTGGAAGTCGCGCCCCGCATGACCACCAATCACGCCAGCCGGATGATCGGCGTCTATGTCCAGGGATCGAATGACGGGAAGAACTTTGTCACCATCACCGATTCCCGCACGAAACTCTTGTGGGATTGGCAGGGACTGATCGTAACCGACAACCGATATTTCCGCTATATCCGGATTATCAACGACAGCGTCTGGTTCGGGAATCTGTCGGAGGTGGAGTTTTTCGGCACCTACGTGGAAGACGGCTCGACCGTCATCGAACCGCCGACGGAAGAGCCCGGCGAAGAACCCGGAGAGGATCCCGGATCCGGGCCGGGGAATGGCGGCGGAAACGCCAATGAGGAAGACGGCTCGACCGTCATCGAACCGCCGACGGAAGAGCCCGGCGAAGAATCCGGAGAGAATCCCGGATCCGGGTCGGGGAATGGCGGCGGAAACGCCAATAACCCGCCCGTCGTGAACAATCCGCCGGCCGCGAGCGAGCCGTCCAAGCCGGTTGCAATCATTGCGGCGGAGGGGTTGGAAGAGACGGCGCTCGAGATGCGGGTGGAAGCGAACGAGGCGATCGTGCGATTGGACGATCTGTCCGAAACGGTGTTTTCCAATCCGGGTATAACGGTGTTGACCGTGCCGGCCGTACCCGATGCGGACGCGTATGCCGTGACTCTGCCGATGGATTCGTTGTCCGGCGCCCATGGCACGGGCATCCTGAAACTCGAGACGGAACTCGGAAGCATCATGATCCCGGGCAACATGCTGTCCGAACTGCCTGGTTCCACGGATCGGGAAGCCGCCATCATAATCCGCCGGGCCGATCCGTC
Source organism: Thermobacillus sp. (assembly GCF_003390775.1). NCBI lineage: Bacteria > Bacillati > Bacillota > Bacilli > Caryophanales > Paenibacillaceae > Thermobacillus > Thermobacillus sp. The sequence goes on from NZ_QEWA01000030.1 coordinate 69,750, forward strand.
CGACCTGCCGGATGATGTGAAGACGGCGGTGGGCGACAGGCCTGTCATACAACTGGAAGTGTTGCTGGACGGGGTGAAGCTGGAATGGAACAATCCGGACGCTCCGGTTATCGTCACTGTTCCTTACACCCCGACGGATGAGGAAATGCGGAATCCCGACAAGCTGACGGTATGGTACGTGGACGGCAGCGGCACTCCCGTCGCCGTACCTAGCGGCCGGTATGATCACGCCGCCGGCGCAGTCCGCTTCTCCACGACCCATTTCAGCCATTTTGCCGTCGTCTATGTCGAAAGGACGTTCGATGATTTGGCCGGTGCGGAATGGGCGCGACATGCCGTGGAAGTGCTGGCGTCCAAAGGCATCGTGAATGGAGTCGGCGGCGGCATGTTTGCGCCCGGCAGGCCGGTGACCCGCGCGGAATTTGTCACGATGCTGGTCCGGACGCTGGGACTTGCGGGCAAACCCGGGCAACCCGGGGCGGGTTTCGCGGATGTTCCGCAGGAGGCCTATTATGCGGAAGCCGTGGGCATTGCGAAGCAGCTGGGCATTGTCCGGGGCAGCGGCGATAACCGGTTTGATCCGGAGTCGCCGATCACGCGTCAGGATATGATGGTGATGGCGGCGCGCGCGTTGAACCTGTCGGCTGCAGGGGATACGGCCGTGCTGGAGCGTTTCCGGGACAAGGCGCGCATCGCCGATTATGCGGCATCTAGCCTGTCCGCGCTGATTCAGGAAGGCCTCATTGTCGGAAGCGGCGGGTATCTGAATCCCCGTGCGCAAACGACCCGGGCGGAAACCGCGATGTTCCTGTACAGGATCTACATGAAGATTTATTCCTGAGGATCGGATCGATCCCGGAACATTGAGACGCACTTGCCCGATCGGGCAAGTGCGTCTTCGTGGTAGTACGTCCAGCATGGGCGTCATAAGGGTTTTCGGATAGGCTCTAAGGAGCCTGTGGGGCTGGCCCGGCTTGCAACTTTTCCCGCGCCGCCCTCGTCTGATTCGAATGAGGATCGGAAACGAGGGTTTGAAATGAGAAGAATTGCGGTTTATACCATCGCAGCGGCAATCGTGCTGCTTGCCATTCCGGTTGTGGCGTCGCTTGGCGAATACACGCGGGCCAAGACGATGTATGACGACGACAGCCGGTTCATTCGCGAGCTTTCGGTTATCGCGCTGACGGCGGATCAGTTCGGGATGGCGGAGGCGGCGGATTTCGAATGGGATACCCTGTACATCTTCGGTCCATACACGACCTGGCGTGAGATGGAGGAGCAGGTCGGGAGAGCCTGGTACGAATCCTATGCCGATTACCTGATCCGCCGCACGCCGATCGGCCGGCACCCGGTCGACGACGACTCTCTCCAGAAACTGGTGTTCGTCCGTGACGGCAAAGTCGTGCTGGATGCGACGGTCAGCCGGAGCATTGTCGATTTCACGTGGATGGACAAGACCCGGTTCAGCCGCGCAGAAGCGACGTTCGAGCTGCGGCATGAACACGGATGGTCGACCGCGTTATGGCGCGGATTGCTTGCATAGCCATGACAAACGCCGCATCGGGATGCAAGCCCGGATGCGGCGTTTCTGTCATGTTTGCTCGTTGTCCGGCAGCCGGACAGGCTTCGGCGGTCGGGGACGCTTCTTCCGGAAGCGCGGCGCGACATAGTTGCGCTTCCGGTCGCGGAAGAAAATCCAGCCGCCGATGAAGCCGACGCCGCCAAGGAACAGGATGAGGCCGATAATAAACCGAAGCCAGTTGAAGACCGGAGCCGGGTCGTCGGGCCCGAAGGCAGCGAAATAATCGAACAGGGTGTTCTTGATCTGCAGAAAGCCGTAAGCCGCCCCGATGCCGGGAATGACAAGCAGCAGCACGGCGAGAAAACGCGAGAGCACCAATCTCATGTTTTTACCATCCTTCCGTTGTCCAGCGTGCGACGCAAATCCCAGCACATTATATCATACCGCGAAAGCGTATTCGCTGTCCAACGCGGGGACAGGTCTGTTATATGACGCGCGGGAAAGGTAAAATAGTAGAGTACGGATCAACACCCAAGACCGGGAAGAGGAGAATGCACATGACGATACATGCGGACGTTGCGGTACTCGGCGGAGGACCCGGCGGTTATACAGCCGCAATCCGGGCCGCCCAGCTCGGCAAGAAAGCGGTCATTATCGAGCAGGACCGGCTTGGCGGCGTCTGTTTGAACCGGGGCTGCATTCCGAGCAAGTCGCTGCTGCGCAGCGCGGAAGTGTTCCATACGGTGAAGGAAGCCGCCCGCTACGGCATTGCGGTCCAGGGCGAGCCGGAGCTGCGCTACGACGCTGTCCTGGAGCGGAAGCGCGCCGCCGTCGAGCAGCTTTACCGCGGACTCACGTCGCTCATGAAAAAGCACAACATCGAGGTTATCCACGGGAAGGGGAGAATCATCGGGCCGTCGATCTTCTCGCCGCGCAGCGGTTCGGTCGCGGTCGAGCTGGAGAACGGCGAGATGGAGACGGTCGTGCCGCAGCAGCTGATCATCGCGACCGGTTCGCGTCCGCGCGAGCTGCCGGGACTGAAGTTTGACGGGATCCGGGTGCTGAGCAGCGACGATGCGCTGAACATGGAGACGCTGCCGCGCGATATGCTGATCGTCGGGGGCGGCGTCATCGGTATCGAATGGGCGTCGATGCTGAACGACTTCGGCGTGGCCGTGACGCTGGTCGAAGCGGCATCGCGCCTGCTGCCGGGGGAAGACGCCGACGTGTCCGCCGAGATGGAGCGGCTGCTCCGCAGACGCGGCGTCCGCGTGATCACTTCGGCGAAGCTGCTCACCGACACGTTCGAGCGGAAAGACGACGGCGTGGCGGTCAAGATCGAAACCGGCGAGGGGGCGGTCGCGCTGTCCGCCGAGCGGATGCTCGTCGCCATCGGACGGACGGCGAACGTCGACGGGATCGGCCTGGAAGCGACCGATGTGGCGGTCAAGGACGGCTTTATCGCCGTCAACGCGTCGTACCAGACGGCCGAACCGCACATCTATGCGGTCGGCGACGTCATCGGCGGCGTGCAGCTTGCGCACGCGGCGGCGCGCGAAGGGGTGATCGCGGCCGAACATATCGCCGGCCTCAAAACTGAGCCGCTTCAGCCGCACCGCATTCCGCGCTGCATCTACTCGCGGCCGGAAGTGGCCTCCATCGGCTTGACGGAGAGCCAGGCGCTTTCCCGCGGCCATGACGTGAAGACGAGCCGGATTCCGTTCCGGGCGAGCGGCAAGGCGATCGTGCTCGGCGAGACGGACGGCTTCGTGAAAGTGATCGCCGACCGGAAGACCGGCGACATCCTCGGCGTCCACATGATCGGACCGCATGTGACGGAACTGCTGTCCGAGGCGGGCCTCGCGGATCTTCTGAACGCTTCGGTATGGGAAGCCGGCCAGCTCGTTCATCCGCACCCTTCGCTGTCGGAAATGCTCGGCGAGGCGATGCTGGCGATCGACGGCGTGTCCTTGTCGTTCTGACTCGAAGGTTCGGGGCGATCGGTTCATTTCTTTTTTCGGCAAAACAGGGTATAATGGATGCATCTTACCTTTAGTACCTGGTGTTAAGAGCTGGCCTCGAACGGGCGGCTCTCTTGCAGCCGGGAGAAGGAGGCATTTTATGGCCAATACCGGTACCAAGCGGACGTTCCGCCACCGCGAGGTCGGTCTTACGGACGACGAAGCGGTGCAGATGTACGCGACGATGCTGATGGCAAGACGATACGACGAGCGGGCACTGCTGCTTCAGCGGGCCGGCAAGATCAATTTTCACATCTCCGGAATCGGACAGGAAGCCGCGCAGGTGGCGGCCGCCTTCGCGCTGGATCGGGAGAACGACTGGTTTCTTCCCTACTACCGTGACTATGGCTTCGTGCTGGCGGTCGGCATGACGCTGCGCGAGCTGATGTTGTCCTTGTTCGCGAAGGAAGAAGATCCGAACAGCGCGGGCCGGCAGATGCCGGGCCACTTCGGCTGCAAACGGCTGCGCATCGTCACCGGATCGAGCCCGGTGACGACCCAGGTGCCGCACGCGGTCGGCATCGCATACGCGCTCAAACTGAAGCGGCAGCCCTATGTGTCGTTCGTGACGTTCGGCGAGGGCTCAAGCAACCAGGGCGATTTTCATGAGGGCTGCAACTTTGCGGGCGTGAACAAACTGCCGGTCATTTTCATGTGCGAGAACAACCAGTACGCCATTTCGGTGCCGATTTCGCGGCAGGTTGCCGGGCGGATCTGCGATCGGGCGATCGGCTACGGGTTCCCCGGCGTCCGGGTCGACGGCAACGATCCGCTGGAAGTGTACAAGGCCGTCAAGGAAGCGCGCGAGCGCGCCGTCGCCGGCGAAGGTCCGACGCTTATCGAGGCCGTGATGTACCGGTTGTCGCCGCACTCGACATCCGACAACGACCTGGCCTACCGGTCGAAGGAAGAAGTCGAGGAGCACCGGGCGAAGGACGGGCTGCCGCGCTATCGACAGTACCTGATTGACTGCGGGCTGTGGAACGAAGAGCTGGACCGTTCGCTCGACGCGAACATCCGCCAGATGCTCGACGAAGCGACCGAGTATGCGGACAAGGCGCCATACCCTTCTCCGGAATCGATCATGCACCACGTCTATGCCGGCGATGCGGAAGGAGGGTGGTAACATGGCGGTCATGCATTACATCGACGCGATCCGGCTGGCCATGGAAGAAGAAATGGCCCGCGACGAGGATGTGTTTGTGCTCGGCGAGGACGTCGGCTATAAGGGCGGCGTCTTCACAACGACGAAAGGACTGCTCGAGAAGTTCGGGCCGGAGCGGGTGCTGGACACGCCGCTTGCGGAGTCGGTGATCGCCGGCGCGGCGATCGGCGCCGCCATGTACGGCCTGAAGCCGATCGCCGAGATGCAGTACGCGGACTTTATTTTCCCTGCGACGAACCAGATCATCAGCGAAGCGGCGAAAATCCGCTACCGTTCGGCCAGCGACTGGACGTGCCCGGTCGTCATCCGCGCCCCGATCGGCGGCGGCGTGTTCGGCGGCTTGTACCATTCGCAGAGCGTGGAATCGGTCTTCTTCGGCACGCCGGGCCTGAAAATCGTCGCACCGTACACCGCCTACGACGCGAAGGGGCTGCTCAAGGCTGCCGTCCGCGATCCGGACCCGGTGCTCTATTTCGAACACAAGAAATGTTACCGTCTCGTCTCCGGCGAAGTGCCGGAGGACGACTACATCGTGCCGATCGGCAAGGCGAACGTGCTGCGCGAAGGCGATGACATCACGGTGATCGGATACAGCCTGCCGCTTCATTTCGCGATGCAGGCGGCCGAGGATCTGGAGGCGGAAGGCATCTCGTCCCACATTCTCGATCTCCGCACGCTGCAGCCGCTGGACAAGGAAGCGATCCTCGAAGCGGTCCGCCGCACGGGCAAAGTGCTCATCGTCCACGAAGACAACAAGACGGGCGGCGTCGGCGCCGAAGTGGCGGCGATCATCGCCGAGGAGCTGCTGTACGAGCTGGACGCGCCGATCATGCGGCTGTGCGGTCCGGACGTGCCGGCGATGCCGATTCATGCGCCGGGCGAGAAACATTTCATGCTGAATCGGGAGAAACTGCGGGATGCGATGCGGCAGTTGGCGCTTTATTGATGACCTTATGGTCCAATCCGGGATGGGAAGAAGGAGTTGAGAACGTGAGAGAGGGTCTTCAGGAAATCGTCATGCCGCAGCTGGCGGAATCGCTGGTGTCGGCGACGATCGAGCGCTGGCTGAAGCAGCCGGGTGACCGGATCGACATGTACGAGCCGATCTGCGAGATCAACACGGACAAGGTGAACGCGGAGCTGCCGTCGACCGTCACCGGGAAACTGGTCAAAATATTGGCCGGCGAAGGCGAGACCGTGGACGTAGGCGCACCGATCTGTCTCGTCGAGACGGCGTCGGCCGGCGCTCCGGCAGAATCCGCGCCGGATTCGGGAGATGCGGCGCAGCCGCAGGCACGGCAGGCGGCCGCATCGGACGGGGATGAAGGCGCGGCGTCTATGAGCGGCCGCTATTCGCCGGCGGTGCAACGCCTCGCCGCCGAACACGGCGTCAATCTGGCCGAGGTGCGCGGCACCGGGCTCGGCGGGCGCATTACCCGCAAGGACGTGTTGAACTACATCGAATCCGGCCGCGCATCCGGCAAACCCGCGGACAGCCGTTCGGCCGATCCGGCGCGCCAGCCGGTCCGGTCCAGCGGCCTGCATCTGTCGGAAGAGCCGAAGCTGCCCGCGATCGAAGTCGAGGCGGCGGCGCCGGGCAGCGGCGAATACTTCATCGACGTGTCGCCGCTCCGCCATACGATCGCGACCCGGATGCGGCAGAGCGTCACGGAGATTCCGCACGCCTGGACGATGATCGAGGCGGACGTGACGAATCTTGTCGCGCTGCGCAACAAGCTGAAAGACGAGTTCATGAAGCGCGAAGGCATCAACCTGACATATCTCGCGTTCTTCCTGAAGGCGGTCATCAACGCGATCAAGGACTATCCGATCATGAATTCGGTGTGGGCCGTCGACAAAATCATCGTCAAGCGCGACATCAACATTTCGCTGGCCGTCGGCACGGAGGACGGCGTCTGGACACCGGTCATCAAGAACGCCGACCAGAAGAACATCGCCGGGCTGGCCCGCGAGATCGACGACCTCGCGCGCAAGACGCGGGAAGGCCGGCTGTCGCTCAGCGACATGCAGGGCGGAACGTTCACGGTCAACAACACCGGCTCGTTCGGCTCGATTCTGTCGCAGCCGATTATCAACTACCCGCAGGCGGCGCTCATCACGTTCGAATCGATCGTCAAGAAACCGGTCGTCATCGGCGACATGATCGCGATTCGCTCGATGGTGAACCTGTGTCTTTCGCTTGACCACCGCATCCTCGACGGCGTCATCTGCGGACGGTTCCTGCAGCGGGTGAAAGAGAATCTCGAAAGCTACAGCATCGAGACGACCACATTGTATTGAGAGGCTCGCCATGAACGATAACCAACTGCTCGATATCCGCTACATCCCGATGATCGATTACGCCGCGGCGTGGGACAGACAGAAGGAAATCGTGCGCGGAATCGACCGCGGCGAGCGGCCGGAGACGTTGCTCTTGCTCCAGCATCCGCCGACCTACACCATCGGGTCGCAGAAGCATCCGGAGCATCTGCTGCTGAGCGAGGAAGAGCTGAACGCGCGGGGCATCCGCGTGTTTCAGATCGACCGCGGCGGCGACATCACCTATCACGGACCCGGCCAGCTCGTCGGCTATCCGCTGCTCTACCTGAATCCGGCGGTGCTCGACCTGCACGGCTATCTGCGCGCGCTTGAGCAGGTTATCATCGACTGGCTGGCCGATTACGGGATTGAAGGCGGCCGCAAGGAAGCCTACACCGGCGTGTGGGTCGGGGAAGAGAAAATCGCGGCGATCGGCGTCAAATTCAACAAAGCGCGAAGCCGTCGCGGCTTCATTACGAGCCACGGCTTCGCGCTCAACCTGCGCGCCGGCATCGGGAACGAAGGCTTTGCGGGAATCATCCCGTGCGGCATTCGCGAATACGGTGTTACCAGCTTCGAAGATTTGACGGAGATGGAGATGCCGCCGGAGCGGGCGGCGCGGGAGATCGTGCCGCATTTCTGCCGCGTATTCGGCAGGAGCGCCGGGCCCTTAATAGAAGAGGAGGCCGATGCCGGCCACGACGGTTGAGAGCAGCATGGCGGCGACGATCACGATGGCGGTGATCCGGATCCATTTGCGGTTGATCATGGTTTGCTGAACGCTCCTTTCAGCCAGGCTGTACAGATTCTATTTTATCCGATATGCGAGACGGGAGGAAAGCGATGATTGATCGTCAGAGACTGATTGACGAGTTCATGGAACTCGTCCGCGTCGACAGCGAGACCGGCCACGAACAGGAGATCAGCCGCGTGCTCAAAGCGAAGTTCGCCGGTCTCGGTCTTGCCGTCGAGGAAGACGACGCCGCGGAGAAGACGGGACACGGCGCGGGCAATCTGTTCGCGATGCTGGAAGCCGACGGGGCGGAGGATGCGCCGGTCATTTTCTTCACGTCGCACATGGACACCGTCGCGCCGGGCCGGGGGATCAAGCCGCGGCTGGACGATGACGGCTATATCCGCAGCGACGGCACGACGATTCTGGGCAGCGACGACAAGGCGGGCCTTGCGGCGATGCTCGAAGCGATCCGGGTGATCAAGGAACGAAACATTCCGCACGGACCGGTCCAGTTCGTCATCACGGTCGGCGAGGAAGCCGGGCTGAACGGCGCGCGCGCCATGGACCGCGGCCGGCTCAAGGCGGCGTTCGGCTACGCGCTCGATTCGAACGGCAGCATCGGCGACATCGCCGTCGCGGCGCCAACCCAGGCGAAGATCACGATGAAGGTGCACGGCAAATCGGCGCACGCGGGCGTCAACCCCGAGGACGGCATCAGCGCGATCCAGGTGGCCGCGCGGGCGATCTCGCGCATGCCGCTCGGCCGCATCGACCATGAGACGACCGCCAACATCGGCCGGTTCGAAGGCGGCGGCGCAACGAACATCGTCTGCGATTTCGTCAGGCTCGACGCCGAAGCGCGCAGCATTGACCGGGTGAAGCTGGACCGGCAGGTGGAAGCGATGCGGCAGGCGCTCGAGAGCGCGGTGGCGGAATTCGGCGCCCGGGCGGAATTCGAGAGCGAGATTCTGTATCCGTCGTTCCGCTATACGGAAGCCGATCCGGTCGTCAAGCTCGCCGTCGAGGCGATCGAAGCGATCGGCTGCAAGGCGCGGACGTTCCATTCGGGCGGCGGCAGCGACGCGAACATTTTCAACGGCCACGGCGTGCCGACCGTCAACCTCGCGGTCGGCTACGAGGAGATCCACACGACGCGGGAGCGCATCCGCGCCGACGATCTTGTGAAGACGACGGAGCTTGTCGTGGAGATCATCAAGCGGGCCGCCGATATGAAAGCATGAACGGTGCAATGAAGCCGGCCGGGAGCCATTCCCGGCCGGCTTTCGTGTATCCGCGCGGCATCTTTTACGAGCGCGAACGGATTTCCTGCCGCATGAACATGACGTAAGAGATGCCGAAGCAGATGACCGTCGCGGCGATGAGCCCGGTCGCATGCGGCCAGATGAGCAGCAGGCTCTGGCCGAGCGGCAGCGGACTCTTGATCGCGAGATACACCTGCTCGAGCGTGAACGGTCCGAGTGTGCGGACGTTCGGCGTCAGCAGCGTCGTCGTCGCCTCGGAGAACAGCTCCGCCGGCGACAGCCGGTTCAGCCACAGCATCGTCTCCTGGTAGTTCAGGATGCGCTGCACCGCGGCGTCCGACGAAGGCGCGATCGCGCGCGCGATCAGGTTCAGGATCAGCCCGTAGAAGACGGTGAAGAAAATCCACAGCGCGATGCTCGACAGCGCGGATGTCGCGGCCTGGCGGAACCGGATCGAGAACAGGATGGACAGGTTGAGCCAGAACCCGACGTAGACGACCGCGAGCACGAGGAAGAAGAAGACGCGCCAGAACTCTTCCGGCGTCGGCGGATAGCCGATCGTGAACAGGCCGAGCCCCATGACGAGAAGGCCCAGGGCGAAGATGACGACCGTCACGAGCAGCAGAGAAGCCGTAAACTTCGCCAGAATAAAGTCGTCCCGGTAGATCGGCTGCGACATGAGCCGGCTGAGCGTCCCGCGGTTCCGCTCCGAATTGACGGCGTCAAACCCCAGGGCAATCCCCATCAGCGGGCCGAGGAACGAGACGAACGTAATGAAGTTCGGCAGCGTCCCGTCCGAGATCGTGAACATCTGCAGGAACAGGAAGTCCAGCTCGTCCTTCAGGGCGCCGCCCCGAATGGCGGAAACGGCGGAGTAGATCGATCCGATGCACGCCAGCGTAATGATGGCGAGCAGAATCGTGAACCGCCAGCTGCGGATATGGTCGCCGAATTCCTTCTGCACGATGACCCAGAAAGGAGAGATCGCGGCGCCCTGCGCTTCCCTGGCGCCGGTGTCTTCGGCGCCGTCCCGCCGTCCCGCGCGGCGCGTCAGCCGGCCGAGAATCGCCTTGCCGTCAAGCGCCATGGGCTTCCCCTCCTTCGAAATAGCGATGATAGATGTCGTCCAGCCCGTATTTCCGGCGGCTGATGGCCAAGAGCCGCCCGCCGCATCCGATTGCCGCCTGCGCGATGTCCGCGGTCAGATCCGAGCTGCAGATGACGGAGGCTTTGCCGCCTTCGCCGCGCCTCACGGATACGACGCCCCCGAGTCCGTTCAGCGCCTCGTCCAGCGCGTCTGGCCACGCTTCGAGCTCGAGCTCGACCGTAATCGTGCCGTCTTCGTCGAGCTGCTTCGACAGTGACTCGATGTCGCCGCAGGCGATCAGCCGTCCCTTGACGAACAGGCCGACCCGGTCGCACACCTGCTGCACCTGATGCAGATGGTGGGACGAGAGCAGCACCGTAATCCGTTCTTCGCGGCTTAGCCGCGTGATCAGTTCCAGCAGCTCGCGCACCCCTTCCGGGTCGATGCCGAGCGTCGGCTCGTCGAGAATGATGATCTCGGGCTTCTTGATCAGCACGTCGGCGAGACCGAGCCGTTGGCGCATCCCGCGGGAGAAGGCGCCGACCCGCTTATCGGCGGCTTCGGCCAGACCGACGCGTTCGAGCAGCTCGCGCGCGCGGGCTTCGGCTTCCGCCGGCGGAATCCGGTTCAGCCGCGCCGTATAGATCAGGTTGTCGATGGCGGTCCGGTCTTCATAGAAGCCGATATCGTCGGGCATGTAGCCGACGCGTCGCTTGATCTGCAGCGGGCTGCGGGTCGGATCGAGGCCGAGCACGCGGGCCGATCCGGAAGTCGGCTCGGTCAGCCCGAGCATCATCAGAATCGTCGTCGTCTTGCCGGCGCCGTTCGGCCCGAGCAGGCCGAACACTTCGCCGCGGCCGATCGTCAGGTCGAGACGGTTCACGGCCGCGTGCTCGCCGTACATCTTCGTCAGCCCTTTCAGTTCGATGACCGGCTCGCGTTCACCGCTGCGCACGTCCACGATTACCGCCTCCCGTATTTGCGATACAGGTAGTAGACGCCTCCCGCAACGGCAATGACGATCAGAATGCCGATCCAGCCCCACAGCACGGATGACTGCACCGCGACGCGCAGCGCGATCGTGTCCGACTTCTGCGCCGAGCGGGCGGTGATGTCCACTTCATAGTCGCCGGCGAGCGCCTTGTCCGTCGACTTGATCGTGGCTTGAACGGTCGCCGTCTGACCCGGCTCGATGGACGTGATCTTGGACGGCTCGAACGTCACTTCCCAATCGACGGGCGAGTTGGACGTCAGGCTGACGTCTTCGAGCTTCGCCGTGCCGGTGTTCTTGACGACAAGATCGACCGTGCGCGTGCCGCCGGCCTTGATTTTCGTGTTCAGCCGCTCGTCCGCCGTCGTCAGGTCAATGCCGTACGTGCCGGTGATGACGACTTCGAGCGTCGTTTCGGCCTGCGTCGAATTGTTCGTCGCCGCGATCGGAATCTGATAGGTGCCGGCTTCGATCGACTCCGGCGGAATGATCTGGACGGAGATCGTCTTCGTCGCGTTCGGCTCCACCGTCACGGAACGGACGCTGTCGCCGCTGACCGAGAAGCGGGCGTCCCAGCCCGGCTGCACCGCCGCGGCCAGCGCATACGTCTGCTCTTCAGCGGTCCGGTTGCGCAGCTCGGTCGAGAACGTGAAGGTATCGTCGGCGTACCCTTCCATGTTCGGCTGCTCCACCGTCCATTCCGACGCGAACGTGCCCTGCTCGGTGACGTTGATGACGAGCGGGAGCCGGGCCAGATTGCCGGCGACGACCGTGAACCGGTATTCGCCCTTGTTCACTTCGAGCGGTACTTCGATCTGGACGTTGAACGATTCCGACTCGTCCGGCTTGACGGCAATTTCCCGGACCGTGCGTCCGCCGGACGTAATTTTGTACTCCCAGTTGTTGCCGTTCGTCTCCAGTGTGATCGGAAACACTTTCGTCGCATCACTGCGGTTGATCGCTTCAACCGAGTACGTGATCGACTCCCCGGGCGGCGCGGCCAGGTTGACGTAGGTTGTGTACAGTTCAAACGGTTCCGCGGCATCGGCCTGACCCGCGGACGAGGCGGCCGCTCCGGCCGCGATCAGGGCGGCAAGCCCAAGCTTGATCCAGATGTTGCGGCATGCGGCAAGCATGCTTCCAATCCCCCTTCTGAATTGAAAAATTGCGATTCCGCTTACATTACGAACGAGCGGCGGGCGCGGATTAATGAGTTCAAACCAATTTTTTCGGCGCCCGGCGAAACTTCCGGCCCATCCCTGCTTCTGCTAAAATAACAAGCAGAAAATGCTGTCGGCGGGGAGGATAGCGGATTGGACAGACGGGGAGATGACATGGCGACGGTGCTGGAAGCGATGTGCGCCGGCTCCGTCGAGGCATTCGACCTCTTCTACGAACGGTACGCGCCGCTTGTCATGCATATCGCCCTCCGGGTGATGGATGACCGGATGGAAGCGGAAGACCTCTGCCATGATGTGTTCCTCGAAGTGCTGCGGACCGGCAGACGTTTTGACCGCTCGCGGGGGTCGATCGAGAGCTGGCTGGCCGTCCTGACGCGCAGCCGCGGGCTGGATCGGCTGCGCCGGGCCCGGCGCGCCGTTCCCGGAGGGGCGGACGCGGCCATCGGACGGATCGCGGGTCTGGAGACCGCTGCGTCCGCGCTGGAGGATACGGTCGTCCTGCGATTCCAGCAGGCGGCTGTCCGGGAAGCGTTCGCCGCGCTGCCGAGTCAGCAGCGCCGCGCGCTGGCGACCGCCTATTACCGGGAGAAGACGCAGCGGGAGATGGCGGACGAGTGGAACGTGCCGCTCGGCACGGTCAAGTCCTGGATACGCGGCGGCATCGCCAATCTGCGGAAACAGTTGGCCGTGCGCGGCTGGCTGAGCGGCGGGGAAGGAGGTACGCGGCATGATGCGAAATGAAGGCGGCTTCGATCTGAAACGGTGCGCGCTCGGATTTACCGATCGGGAGTGGGCGGATTTCGCATTGGGGCTCCTGGATGCGAAGGATGCGGCCGCGATGGAGGCGCATGCCGGCGCATGCGGTGATTGCGCCGCACGCCGGGCGGAGTGGCTGCGGCTTGCGCCCGCGCCTGGCGGCCGGCCGCAGGATGCGCCGTCCGTGCCGCTGCTGCCCGAGCGTCGCCGGCGGTCGCTCAGACGGGCGGTCCGCGCGATCGGTCTGCGCCGCAGGCTGCGGGGTCCGGTGATCGCCGCGGCCGCGGCGGCCGCCGTCGTGCTGCTGACCGCCGGACTGCTCCATCGCGCGGGGCTGGCCGCGGATCCGTTCGCGCCGTCCGCGCGGCATGAATCGCCCGGCGAGTACCTGCTGATGCGCGAGCCGGAAGCGGGCACCGTCCTGACCGCTCCGGACACGACGCAGTTCAAGGTCGTCCATTCCTTCGGACCGGCGGGCGAGGGCTATATCTGGCTGAGCGGCGACGCGCAGGAAGCGCTGCTCTATCTGTACGGTCTGCCCGACACGGATCTGGTCGACTATCAGGCCTGGGCGGTTCGGGGACCGCACGCGGACAGCCTCGGCGTGCTCAAACTGGTCGACGGCATCGCCCATCTGCACGTTCGTTCGCTTCTTCTGCCGAATGCCGAGATGATTTCGCTCAGCGCCGAGCCGAAAGGCGGAAGCGAGCAGCCGACATCGACGCCGGCCGCCCTCGTCCTGTTCGACGCAAGGCGGTGAAGCGCGCCCGGCGTCCCGCGCGAAGCGGGGCATTCGCGCACCGCCACTTCGGTCGGCCTGCGCGGAAAGCGGAGCAAGCCCCGGCGCTTACTTCGAGCCGGCCGGGCCGCCATGCGAGCGGACATAGTCGGACAGCTTTTTCCGCACGCCCGCCAGCACGCGGAGCCTGTGGCGGATTTCCCACGCTTTGCCGACGAGGCGGATGCCGTTCGGATCGTTGTACTGTTTCATTCATCAAACCTCCGTTTCGGGGTGGGTATGCCCCATCCTATGCGCGGAGCGGACAAGTTATCACACAGGGGAGAGAACAAAAATGAACGACAGGAGCGGAGAGAAGGAGCGGCCGGAACCCGAGCGGACCGTCCGCACGGAGCCGGTCTTTCAGGGCCGGCTGATTTCCCTGCAGGTGGACACGGTGGAACTTCCCGGCGGGAAGACGGCGACGCGCGAGATTGTCAGACACCCGGGCGCGGCCGCGGTGCTCGCGCTGCACGACGACAGGCTGATCGTCGTCGAACAGTACCGCAAGCCGCTCGGGAAGATGCAGGTTGAGATTCCGGCGGGCAAGCTCGAACCCGGCGAAGATCCGATGGAGACGGCGCGGCGCGAGCTCGAGGAGGAGACCGGCTGGCGGGCGGAGCGGCTCGAGCCGCTTTATGCCTTCTACACCTCGCCCGGATTCGCCGACGAGAGGCTGTATTTGTACGCGGCATACGGCCTCTCGCGCGGAAACTTCGCGCCGGACGAGGACGAACATCTGAACGTGGACGCCATCACGTTCGAGCAGGCGCAAAGCTACATCCGCGAAGGCAGGATCAGCGACGCGAAGACGATCATCGCCGTGCAGGCGTGGCGGCTGAAGCGGCTCACCGGGTCGTTCGTCTGACATGGGCGGCACTGGCACAACCCTCAAGCACGGCCCGGGCGCTGGCCTGCGCCGCGTATTCGCCGATCTGCATCTGCACATCGGCTCCACGGGACGCGGCGAGCCGGTGAAGATCAGCGCCAGCCGGGCGCTGACGTTCCGGAACATCGCCCATGAAGCCGCCTGCCGCAAGGGCATCCGGCTGCTCGGCGTCATCGACGCCCATTCGCCCGGCGTCCAGCGGGACATTGCGGAACTGCTCGACCGCGGCGAGATGGCGGAGGCGCCGGGCGGCGGCATCCGCTACCGGGACGTCACGCTGCTGCTCGGTACGGAGATCGAGGTGAAGGAACCCGGCCGGGGACCGGCGCATCACCTCGTTTTCCTGCGCGATTTCGAGGCGATGCGCTCGTTCACCGACTGGCTCAAGGAGCGGATGACGAACGTCGGGCTCAGCTCGCAGCGCATCCGCGCAAGCGGCCCGGAACTGCAGCGGGAGACGGCGGCGCGGGGCGGGCTGTTCATCCCCGCCCACATTTTCACGCCGCACCGCAGCCTGTACGGCAGCTGCACGGACCGGCTGTCCGACGTGCTCGATCCCGACCTCATCGACGCGGTCGAGCTCGGCCTGAGCGCGGACACGGCGATGGCCGGTCTCGTGCCCGAGCTGGACCGGTATCCGTTCCTGACGAACTCGGATGCGCACTCGCTTGCCCGCATTGGCCGGGAATACAACTCGCTCATCCTCGGCGAACCGTCGTTCGACGAGCTGCGCAAGGCGCTGCGCGGCGAAGACGGCCGCGGGATCGCCGCAAACTACGGCCTTGATCCGCGCCTCGGCAAGTACCACCGGACGCATTGCGCGGGCTGCGGAACGACGCTGGACGTGGAGGACGGCGAGATGCCGGCAAGCCCGGACGCTGTAATGCGCTGCCCGCTCTGCGGATCGGCGAAGCTGATCCGCGGCGTGTCCGGGCGCGTGCACGCCCTCGGCCGGCTCGCGGGACGCAACGTCCCGCGGATCGATGCGGAGAGGCCGCCGTACATCTGCCAGGTGCCGCTCGAGTTCATCCCGGGCGTCGGACCGAAACTGCTCGACCGGCTGCTGGACCGCTTCGGCACGGAAATGAACGTGCTGCATGACGCTTCGCCCGAAGCGCTGGCCGAAACGGCGGGGGACAAGACGGCCGCGCTGATCCTCGCCGCCCGGGAAGGACGGATCGGCCTCAAGGCGGGCGGCGGAGGCCGCTACGGCAAGGCGCTGTCGGGCTAGACGCCATCCGCTGAAACGCTGCAATCGGCACGCCGGCATACCCTTTCGACCCGAAACATACAATGGTACAGCATGTCTGATTTTTCCGGAACGGGAGAGACGGCGATGCGGGCGGAATTCAGCTTCACGACGGCGGCGTACCGGCAGACGCTGCTGGTCTTCATTGCGGTGCTTACGGCGGCGGGCATCGTGTTCGGGGTGCTGGCCAGCCGGACGCTGACGCTCGATCAGCAGGACAATCTGGCTTCCGATCTGGCGCGGTACGCGCTGACGGCCGAAGCCGGGCAGCTGGCGGATGTCAAGGATACGCTGCGCGACCGGGCGATGCTGCACGGGAAATGGCTGCTGGCCGTCTGGCTGCTGGGTGTGACGGTGATCGGGGCACCGTTCGTGCTGGTGCTCGATTTTTTGAAGGGCGTGCTGATCGGCTTCAGCCTTGGCGTGCTTGTCCAGGCGTACGGGTGGAAAGGGATGCTGTTCGCCCTGGCGGCGATGGTGCCCGGGAACCTGCTGGTGCTTCCGGCGCTTCTGTTTGCCAGCGTCTCGTCCGTCGCCTTTGCGCTGCACGTGTTCAGGTACCGGCTGGTGCAGCCGTCCGGCAGCCTCAGGGAGCCGCTGCTCGCCCATACGTCCGCCGCGCTGATCCTGCTTGCCGTCATGACCGGCGGCGCGTTCATCGAAGCTTATGTCGCGCCGAATCTGATCGGCTGGGCGGCGCCGCTGCTTGCATCCTGACTTCGCATCACGGACTGCGCCGGAAGGTTTGACTTTCGTTCGAACCTCCTTCTATAATGATAATGATTCCAAACATCGTAACAGCGAAGGTTGCCGATTCGCGGAGGGGAGAACATGGAAGCCCGGGTAGAGAAAATCAAACAGCAGCTTCAGTCGCAGGGCTACAAGTTGACCCCGCAGCGGGAAGCGACCGTTCGCGTATTGCTGGAGAACGAGGAAGACCATCTCAGCGCGGAAGACGTTTTTATGCTCGTGAAGGAGATCGCGCCGGAGATCGGTCTGGCCACCGTGTACCGGACGCTGGAACTGCTCAGCGAGCTGCATGTCGTGGAGAAATTGAACTTTGGCGACGGCGTCGCGCGCTATGATCTGAGGACGGACAGTTCCAAGCACCATCACCATCATCTGATTTGCGTGCAATGCGGCTCGATGGAAGAGATTATGGAGGACTGGCTCATCCCGCTCGAGGAACGGCTGGAGCAGGAGTACGGCTTCCATGTCATCGATCACCGGCTCGATTTTCAGGGCATTTGCCGCCGCTGCCGCGAATCCCGCGAATCCAATGAGTAAACCGCAGCGCATGCTCCCGGACGGGGACCCTAGCGGGGCCGTTCGGGAGTTTTTGCATCGACGGTGAAAAAAAACGACGGCCGCGATCGCAAGCTGCAGCTCCCTTCGCGGTACTGGCGGGCGGAACGGATACATAGAGTGTTAGCAGCAAGCCCGTCCCGTCGGGCGGCGGAGGTGATCCTGCATGGTGCTGTCGCTGCGCCGCATGCTGCGCAGGCTGCTGTTCGTCGTGCTGTTCCTGATGCTGACGCTGGTGATCTCGGCGGCATTCCGGCTGCTTGCCGAATGGCTGCGGATGCCGGACCCTTATGCCGCGCCGCAAGGCCGGGCGGTCAAAGTGTTCGTGAACGACCCGGACGGCGGGCCCTCGCCGTTCGTCCTCGACCGTCTGCGCCTGTTTTATCTGACCGGCGACTGAAGCACGCATTTCCGCAGGGAAGGAGGGGTACGGACATGCCGGACTTTCCGGATCTGCTCGAGCGGTTTCTCGCGAGCCGCATGGAATCGCGCAGCTTTTCCCGCTCGACGGCAGATTCGTACGCCCGCGATCTGAAGGCGTTCACCGCCGCGATGGAAGCACAGGGCATCAGCGATCCCGGGCAGGTGAAGCCGCATCATATCACGGCCTATCTGGCCGGGATGAGGTCGGAAGGCAAGGCGCCGGCGAGCATCGCCCGCGCCGCGTCAAGCATCCGCGCGTTCTTCCGCTGTCTGGCCGCCGACCTGAAGGCGATCGAGGCGGATCCGGCAGCCCATATCCGGTTGCCGAAACCGGAACGGAAACCGCCGCGCATTCTGACCGAGGCGGAAGCGGTCAGGCTGCTGGAGACGCCGGACGGCTGCGGCCCTTCCGGCCTGCGCGACCGGGCGATGCTGGAGCTGCTGTACGCGACCGGCGTCCGCGCGGGCGAGCTGATCGGACTCGACGTGGACGACGTCAATCCTTCCCTCGGGTACGTCCGCTGCGCGGGCCCGGACGGACGGGAGCGGTTCATCCCGCTCGGCAAGGCGTCCGCGGAGGCGCTGGAGCGTTACCTGAAGGACGGCCGTCCGCATCTGGTCCGTCCGGACCGGCCGGAGCGCGCGCTGTTCGTCAGCCGGCGCGGAAGCCGGCTCACGCGGCAAGGGTTCTGGAAGCTGATGAAGAAGCATGCCGAGACGTCCGGCCTGGGGGGCGTCAGCCCGCACATGCTGCGCCATGCGTTCGCCGCGCACCTGGTCGCGGGCGGCGCCGATCTGCGCGCCGTGCAGGAGATGCTCGGCCACAAGGACATCTCGGCGACGAGAGCGTACGCGAAGATGGCGCGGCCGAGTCTGAAATCGGTCTATGAATCGGCCCATCCGAGGGCGCGTTGACGGCTAGACGGCTTGACTGCTTGACAACTTGAATCCATGCATATCTTTGAGAACAAGAGGTGGTGCTGACCCGTGAAGATCACAAGAGTGACCTGGATCGTGCTTGACAGCGTCGGCATCGGCGAGCTGCCGGACGCACCGGCGTTCGGCGATGCGGGCGCCCATACGCTCGGCCACATCGCGGAAACGGTGCCGGGCTTCGATCTGCCCGAACTGCGACGGCTCGGCCTCGCCAACATCGCGCAGATCGCCGACTGGGCGCCGCATCCGGCGCCGGAAGCGGCCTTCGGCAAGATGGCCGAGACATCGGCCGGCAAAGATACGATGACCGGCCACTGGGAGCTGGCCGGCCTGCACATTCCCGTGCCGTTCCGCACGTTTCCGGACGGCTTTCCGGAGGAACTGATCCGCGAGTTCGAGAAACGGACGGGCCGTCCGGTCATCGGCAACAAGCCGGCGAGCGGCACCGCGATCATCGAGGAGCTCGGCGAAGAGCAGTTGCGGACCGGAGCGTGGATCGTCTACACGTCCGCAGACAGCGTCTTCCAGATCGCGGCGCATGAGGAGGTCATCCCGCTGGACGAGCTGTACCGGGCGTGCGAAATTGCGCGCGAGCTGACGCTGCACGAGCCGCACGCGGTCGGCCGCGTCATCGCCCGGCCGTACGTCGGCAAGCCCGGCGCGTTCACCCGCACGCCGAACCGGCACGACTACGCGGTGAAACCGCCGCAGCCGACGGTGCTGAACGCGCTGAAGGACGCCGGATACGAAGTATGGGCGGTGGGCAAGATCAACGACATTTTCAGCGGGGAAGGCATCACGGCCGCCTGGTCGACGAAGAGCAACGCCGACGGAATCCGACGGATGCTGGAACTGATGGAGAAGCCGTGCAGGGGCGTCGTTTTCACGAACCTCGTCGACTTCGATTCGCTGTACGGCCACCGGCGGGATCCGGTCGGCTACGCGCGGGCGCTTGAGGAATTCGACCGGGCAGTGCCGGAACTGAAAGCGCGGACCGGCGACGACGGCCTGCTCATCATTACGGCCGACCACGGCAACGATCCGGTTCACCACGGCACCGACCATACGCGGGAATATGTGCCGATTCTCCTGTACAACCCGCGCATGGGCGGCCGTCCGCTCGGCACCCGTTCGACGTTCGCGGATCTGGCCGCGACGATCGCCGAACTGTTCGGCGTGCAGCGCCCGCCGCACGGCACCAGCTTTCTTAACGATCTCGGCCTCGCCTGAGACCCGGCGCGGCAACCTGAGTCAGGAGGATGATCCCATGACATTGACGGCAGTGCATATTCGCGAAGCCGCGGAATCGATCCGCGGAAAGACGGCGCTTGTGCCGGAGATCGGACTGATTCTCGGCTCCGGCCTCGGCGTGCTCGCCGATCATGTGGAAGACGCGGCCGTGATCCGATACGAGGACATTCCGCATTTCCCGCTCTCCACCGTTGAAGGACACGCGGGCGAGCTGGTCATCGGCCGGCTGGCCGGACGGACGGTCGTCATCATGCGCGGACGGTTCCACATGTACGAAGGATACGGACCGGAGCTGACGGCGTTCCCGGTTCGCGTCATGAAGGCGCTCGGCGCGCAGACGCTCGTGGTGACCAACGCGGCGGGCGGCATCAATACGTCTTTCGAACCGGGCGATCTGATGCTGATTGCCGACCATTTGAACCTGACCGGACGCAATCCGTTGGTCGGGCCGAACGACGGCGAACTAGGCCCCCGGTTCCCGGACATGTCGGAAGCTTACAGCCGGCGGCTGCGCGCCATCGCAACCGAAACGGCGCGGGAACAGGACCTCAAGCTGCGGGAAGGCGTCTATGCCGGACTGCTGGGTCCATCGTATGAGACGCCGGCGGAAATCCGCATGCTTCGCGCGCTGGGCGCGGACGCTGTCGGCATGTCGACGGTGGCGGAGGTCATCGCCGCGCGCCACATCGGACTTGAGGTGCTGGGCATTTCCTGCATCAGCAATATGGCGGCAGGCATACTGGATCAACCGCTGTCCCATGACGAAGTGATGGAGACGACCGAGCGCGTGAAGTCCCGTTTTCTGGCTCTGGTCACAGGCGTCATCCCCCGTTTGTAGGACTTTGCAGGAAGCGAAAATGCACCGTTCGACTCGACCGGGTGCGACACGTTCTTCCCTCCGTTTCGTCGTATAATGGCCCGTGAATCCGAAAGAGGGAGAAGTGTGAATTTTTCATGGACAAGCAGTTGTTGGGACGAGTCGAATGGTTGCGCAATCAAATGAACACGGCGTTCCGGGCAAGGAACGACATGCAGCACCGCGAAGTGCTGGAACTGAGCCAGTCGCTTGACGAGCTGATCGTGCTGGTTCAGCTCATGAAGCGGCCTCCGAGAAAACAGAAATGTTGACGATCAGGAGGGAAAGGCATGCGTGCGGTTGACATCATACGGCGCAAGCGGGACGGCGGGGAGTTGACCGCCGGGGAAATCGCGTTCCTGATCGATGGATACTGCCGGGGCGACATTCCGGATTATCAGATGTCCGCGTTCGCCATGGCCGTGCTCTTCCGGGGGATGACCGCGGAAGAGACGGCGGAGCTGACGCTGGCGATGGCACGGTCCGGCAGCCAGCTCGATCTGTCCGGCATTCCGGGCATCAAGGTGGACAAGCACAGCACGGGCGGCGTCGGCGACAAGACGACGCTCATCGTCGCGCCGCTGGCCGCAGCGGCGGGTGTTCCCGTTGCGAAAATGTCCGGCCGCGGGCTCGGCCATACCGGAGGCACGATCGACAAGCTGGAGTCGATACCGGGCTTCCGCACGGAGCTTGCCCCCGAGGCGTTCTTCCGCCAGGTCGGGGAGATCGGGCTGGCCGTTGCCGGCCAGAGCGGCGATCTGGCGCCGGCGGACAAGAAACTGTACGCGCTCCGCGACGTGACGGCGACGGTCGAATCGATTCCGCTCATCGCAAGTTCCGTCATGAGCAAGAAAATCGCATCCGGCGCCGACGCGATCGTGCTCGATGTGAAGACGGGCGGCGGCGCGTTCATGAAGACGCTGGAGGATGCGGAGCGGCTTGCGGAGGCGATGGTCGCGATCGGCCGGCTCGTGGGCCGCAAGACCGCGGCTGTGATCAGCGACATGGACCAGCCGCTGGGACGGGCGATCGGCAACGCCCTCGAGGTGAAAGAAGCGATCGCCGCGCTGCGCGGTGATGGCCCGGAAGATCTGACGTCGCTCTGCCTGACGCTGGCGGCGCATATGACGGTGCTCGGCGGCAAGGCGGCCAGCATCGATGAAGCGCTCCTGCTGCTGGAGCGGAAGCTGAAGTCCGGCGAAGCGCTGGACAAGTTCCGTGCTTTCGTCGCCGCGCAAGGCGGCGATCCGGCAGTTGTCGACGATCCGGATCGGCTGCCCTCGGCGCCGCACCGGATCTGCGTGAAGGCGGAGCGCGCCGGGTACGTGCGCCGCATCGACGCGGAGAAGCTCGGCCTTGCGGCGATGATGCTCGGCGCGGGGCGCGCGGTGAAGGACGCGCAGATCGACCACGCGGTCGGCGTCGTGCTCGCGCAGAAGCTCGGCAGTCGGGTCGGCGCCGGCGAACCGCTGGCGGAGCTGCACGCCGCGCGCGAAGGCGATGCCGAAGCCGAAGCGATGCGGCTCGCCGCGGAGGCGTTCGAGATCGGCGGCGAGCCGCCGGCGGTGCGGCCGCTCATCCTGTCCGTCGTCACGGAGGACGGCATCCGGCGGATGGATTGATACGGGCACCTTAATCAGTTAGATATAATTAAAGGTAGAGATGAATTACGGGCTTCGAACGTATCTGTTTATTAAGACGTTTCGAAGCCTATTTCATTAAATACAGTCAAGAACATGTGTTATTGGAATATAATAATCATAGACCCAAAAATTATTGACAACACGATTAATCATAGTAAACTGGTAAATAACAAGAAACATAAACTACCGGCATTGTGATCTGGTATATATAATGCTATTCGAGAATAGAAATCGTGGGGTGGTTACCCGGTGAATGGAAAGAGTTCCGAAATAATTGTAAGCGTTATTATACCAACATTTGATAAAGCTGATTTACCTTGACTTAACGCTTAGGTCTTTTGAATATCAACGTTGTAATTTCAATTATGAAATTGTAATCGTGAATGATGGGAGTACTGATCACACAAAACAAATTGTCGAGAGCTTTCTGGATAAGTTGAGAATTACATACATTGAGCAATCAAACAAAGGGCGTTCTGCAGCAAGAAATGTGGCGATTGAAAACGCTAAAGGCGAGATTATACTTTTTAATGACGACGACAGAATTGTAACACCACAATTTCTTAATGAGCAAATAAAAACACATGATAAACCTAATATAGTTGCATTAGGATGAAAAGGGAATATTTTAACGTTTGCTGAAAGAGACTTAAATATACGGACAAATCATTTATATGATTTATTAAAAAAGAATAACAAATTAGTTGAAATAGATTTATTTCCTGAAAAATTAACAAAAATCATTGATGATCAATTATTGGATTTCGAAAACGAGTCGATCTATCAATATATTGTTCATGACGCACCTGATAATTTCCTTGAATTTTATGAAGAATTCGGAAAAGATCTTGAGGGGTTCCGCTTTAAATGGTTGTTGGGCACAACCGCAAACATGTCTGTAAGACGCGAATTTTTAGATGAAGCAGGATATTTCGATGAGAACTATAAGGGTTGGGGAATGGAGGACACAGATCTCGTATATCGATTGCAAAAAAATAAAGGAACCATCAAAAATAAATAAACATGCAATAAACTATCATCAATATCATAAAAGGAATTCTACTGATGAGTCTATCTCACTAAGCACCTATCCGAAAACCTCTGCGCAGCGGAAACAAATCCAGGCGCAGGCAAAATGGAGCATGGCCTCGTAGTTCTCCACTTTCTTTTCCCAACGAATAAGCAAGCGGCGAAAGCGATTCATCCAAGAGTGTTGACCACCCATCGTCTGGCCCGGTATCCGGGAATCGCCGCTTTTTCTTCTTTCTCTTCGCCGCGCGAACGCAAATGAAGGACATATCCCAACTCGGCCACTTTTTCCTACTTGCTTATAATGGTTTTCGGATAGGCTCTAAGTGACAATTGACGCATATTAGGCCAGAAACACTTCAGGGTGTTTCTGGCCTATTCATGAATTTTTTAAACTATGATTTCGCTACAGGGTGGTTTTATGTCGCTTGATGAGGCTGTGAAAACCATCATGATGGAAAGTTGTCCAAAGAAAAAAGATTGCTGTTTAGGGTATTCATTGGAATGTGAACTTGACAAAATGGCGGTATATGAAATTGTTGTTGGATTAGAGGAAATAATGGACATCAAACTCGATGCAGAAAAAATAACTGAAAACAACTTTGCAAATTTTGATACAATCATAAAATTAGTAAGGAGTCAACTGAATGAAACACAGCAAATACCAAGGAATAATCTGGATATGGATTAGAACTATTAATTGGGCAAGGTCATACTGGGGTTGGCTTTTGATAGCGATAATTGCTACTGCCGCATTTAATCTTAGTGATGTTTGGCAAGTAAGAATTATTAAAGAGTTGGTAGATTACTTGACTAAAGGGAATATGCAAAATTCCCAGATCATTATTCTGGCGCTTCAATTTGCTTTATTGGCACTTATTGTACAAATTGGTGCGTCATTACAATATTTTTGCGTGGAAAAAGTACAAAGTGGATATTCGAATTCGGTGAGAAAAAGAATCTTATCAAAATCAATTGATACTTCTCACGATCAATTTTCAAAATATCAACAAGGCGATTGGATTACCAGATTCCAATCGGATATCGAAGGCTCATCACAATTGGTTGGTTGGCGTGTGATTGCAATACTTTCGAATAGTGTTTATGCCATATCCACATTCGCTCTAATGATCAACATGAATTGGTTGTTGGCATGTATTGATTTGTTTTTTCCGATATTTGTACTATTTCTTGCGTCAAAGACTGGAAAGTCCTTGGAAATAATGACAAATTCCATGCAAAACAAGCTATCCTCCGTTAGCAATTTGTTTATGGATATTCTCAGAATGAACAAACTAACAAAGGTATTTGATCAGTTGAAAGTCTATTTACTTCAGAAAGGGCATGAACATTTAAATGAATATCATACTTTACGGGTTAAAAAGGCAAGGATTAACGCCACCATTTTTGGAGTAAGGGGATTTACGGGGGCAATACCTGAGTTGGTTAATGTTTTTGTCGGAGGATGGTTGGTACTTTCAGGAGACTTAACTATTGGAGAATTAACCGCATTCATAATGCTTTATAACAATCTTCTGACTCCTTTGGTCAGTATAGGCAGCCAAATGAGCATGATCAGTGAAGGAGCTGCATGCGCAAAAAGATTGAATGAAATTCTTGCGCTTCCTGAAAGCAAACCGCCGGTTCAGGTTACAAGCAGACAAATTGATCGTTTGCGTTTGGAAAATATCTGCTTGAAGCGCGAAGGATTTGAACTAAAAAATGTTTGTTTCGATCTTGCTAAGGGTGAGAGACTTTTCATTATAGGGAAAAGTGGCGCAGGTAAATCTACACTTTTGTCAATTTTGGCAGGTTTAACGACCGATATAAAAGGAAAAATTTATATCAATAATGAATTGGTAGAAAATGTGCTGGAGTTACGGAACTACGTTAGCTATGTAGAACAGGATGCAGCATTTTTTGATGGAACCATAGCGGAAAATATTGGATTAGGCACGATTGATATGGATAGAATTATAGACGCAGCCAAGGCTGTAAATGCGCATCATTTCATATGTCAACTGCCAAACGGGTATAATACAGTTTTAGACAGAAACGGGTCAAATTTGTCCGGTGGACAGAAACAGAGAATTGCATTAGCGAGAGCATTATTTACCGATAGACCAATCATTCTTATGGATGAACCTACAGCGAACCTTGATCAAAAAACAGAGCATAAGATTATAAAAGATACAGAAAAAGCTTTTTCCGATAAAATATTGATAATTGTTGTTCATGATTACTCATGGATCAGGCCTTTTGATAAAGTTTTGTTTATGCATGAAGGTTATATACTTGAAAACGCAACTGATAGTGAGCTTCGAAGCAAGTATGGAGACTATTACAGGATGCTGGAGCGAACAAGGGAGGTTTCACTATGAAATATACTGTGAGCCCTTCTATTATTTAGATCTAATATTTGCGTTAGCATGGATAATTGCAAGAAAAGATCTCGAAAATTATAGTCCTTTTACAAGCAGGATGAAACACTTTGTTTTACATTTGAGAGAAAATATAGGTCAAGAAGACGAGTCTGATATAATTCAATTCTATAGAAAAGTCAATTTCATAAATCATTTAACAGGCTGAGTCAGTCCAATAATCGACATGCCTTTTCAAAAAAATTAGGCAACTTGAGACTGCAGCATCGTTTTATTCCACCGGTCCAGTGCGAGTTTGCACAGGTTGTAAGTCAAGCAACTCAATTGAACATCCATTAACGCACGCTTTTTCAGTTTTCGGGTTGAACCCAACTCCAGGTACAGCTTCAAGTAGGCGAATACGCGTTCAATCGCGGTTCGCTGCTTGAATAGCTGTGCCCATTTTTCGCTCCCGCGTCCGGGTGCAGTGAATCGGCGAACATCTTCTTCCACGCGAAATTTGAATACTTTCCGGCAACCGTCAGCTTGAAAAGGGCAAGTGGCACATTCCTTCGGCCTTGTGAATCTCACCGTATCCCGCTTGGCGTCGTAACTGTCGTAAACATACGCGTGACCTTGTTTGCAAGTCGGAAGCAGATGCTCATCCTCGCCTTCCGGCTGCTTGACACGATGAATCAGCGGGATGATCGGAAACGCTCCAATTTCCCGGATTTGGCGATATACCGGTTCGCCGTCATATCCCTGTCCGCCAGTACATGTTTCGGTTTGAGAGATGGAAATTGTTCCTTCAAGTACCCTGTGTAACCGCTAAAATAAAATTAACAAGAAACACGAAATAATCTTGAACACGAATTCCCTGATTCTCCCTCACCCGATATAATCAAGCTGGAAATTCATCAGTGTAGGGTGAGGAGAATGAAATCTGCGGAAAGGTGGCCTATGTACATTGAAATCTATCAACTGAAACAGTTGGGGCTCAATGTTTCACAGATAGCCCGCAAACTGAACATTTCTCGAAACACCGTGTACAAATATCTGAACATGTCGCCGGAAGAAATGCAGGCATTCATCGAATCGGTGAAGACGCGGCGAAAGAAGCTGGATCCGTTTGAATCCCAAGTTCTTCAATGGTTGCGGGAATATCCGGACCTATCGGCCGCTCAGATTCATGACTGGTTGAAGGAACGGCGCTTGGATGCCAACGTCTGCGAGAGCACCGTTCGGCACTTCGTCCGGCACTTGCGTGAGCGGCATGGTATCCCGAAAAGCAAACCGATGCGCCAGTACGAAGCGGTGGAAGACCCGCCCATGGGACAGCAGATGCAAGTTGACTTCGGCGAAACGAGAACGCACGATCTTCATCAGCATCCCGTACGGTTATGGTGCATCACGTTTGTCC